>DATIZR010000028.1 GCA_035516965.1 Nitrospirota bacterium | reverse complement strand
AAAGAGCGGTATGTACAGGGCGCTCGACAGAACGCCGTAGAGCAGGGGAAAGGCCACAAAGAGCCCGCCCCCGCCGAAGACGAGCCATGTCTGGTTCGCGTCCCAGACCGGAGCAATGCTCTCGATCAATCGATCACGCTCATCCTCGCTCTTCATGACCGGGAACAGGAGCGCGATCCCGAGCCCGAACCCGTCCAGGACCACATAGAGAATGATGGTCAGGCCGAGCAAGGCTATCCAGATGTCGACGATGTCCATGCTTGATTCCCATTCTAAAAAAAATTGGTTCTTTCGTACACAAGTTGAAAACAGTCAGGAGCTGGAAACTCTCGTACAAAAAATAATGAAGACACAGATCAAAATCGGATAGAAATATGATTTTCACTGATACGGCAAGATCTTATCCGAGTCAATCATAAATAAATCAGCCGGTATCAGTGTCAAAATCCTAAACATTCGGTTTCAGTGATCCTTGGCGCTCTTCGCATATTAGGGTCCCTCTCTTTCGTCCTTGCCTCTTATTAAACCTTCTTCGTACCCTCATGCTCCTTGAGCGGCCGCATGTCTGTTGGTAATTGAGCTGCAGGGATCGGGCTGAACAGATCGGGACCCTGCCTGATCATCTTCATGACGTAATAGGAATAGATGGACCCGATGGCCGCAAAGATGACCAGAAAGAGGCTGAGCGACCAGAGGACATTGCCCGGGGGCACGGGCGAGATGCCCTCTGTTGTCCTCATCAGGTTGTAGACGAGCCAGGGCTGACGTCCTGCCTCTGTCGTGATCCACCCGCTTTCGACGGCAAGAAACCCGAGAGGATGGATGATCAAAAGTGTCCAGAGGAACGGCCGGTATTCGAAGAGGATCCCCTTTCTCCAGAGAAAGAACGCCCAGATTATGACCAGGAGCAGGAGCGTGCCGATCGCGATCATGACGCGGAACATCACGAACAGGAGCAAGACGTTCGGCCGGTTCTCGCGCGGGAATTCCTTCAGGCCGGGCACGCGGCCGTCCAGGGAATGCGTGGTCAGCAGGCTGAGGCCGCGCGGTATTGCCAGCTCGAAAAGGTTTCTCTCCTCACGCGGGTCGGGAAGGGCCATGATGGCAAAGGGCGCTCCGTTCCCGATGTTCGTCTCCCAATGGGCTTCCAGGGCAGCGAGTTTTGCCGGCTGATGTTGAAATACCTTCAGGCCGCTCCGGTCCCCAAGCAGCATCTGGAGCGGAGCGAACAGGGCGGCCATCATAAGCGCGAGGGACAGGGAGCGCCGGAATAACGCGGCATGCCGCCCCATGAGCAGGTAATAGGCGCTGACGCCGGCAACCACGAAAGCAGAGGTCTCGAGGCCGGCCATGGTCATATGGAACATGCGCGTACCCGTGGAGGGATTGAAGATGGCCGCTTGAAAATCAGTGACCACGAACTTTCCGTTCATCACGGTAAAGCCCGCCGGGGTCTGCATCCAGGAATTTGCGGCAAGGATCCAGAAGGAGGAAATGATCGTTCCCAGGGCCACGAGGCAGGTCGCGAAAAAATGCATCTGGCGGCTCACCCGCTTCCATCCGAACAGCATGATGCCGAGAAAGCCCGATTCCAGAAAGAAAGCGGTCATCACTTCGAAGGCGAGGAGCGGGGAGATGACGTTTCCGGCGGCCTGGGAGAAGCGGGAGAAGTTGGTGCCGAATTCAAATTCAAGGACAATGCCCGTAACGACGCCCACGCCGAAATTGACGGCAAAGAAGCTCACCCAGTACCGGTACATGCGGTAGTAGAGCTCTTCCCGGGTCCTGAGCCAGAGACCCTCTACGACCACGAGAAAGACGGACAGGCCAATGGTCAAGGTGGGAAAGAGTATGTGGAACAGGGTCGTGACCGCGAACTGGATTCGTGAGAGCAGGACCGTATCCATGCTAAAGTCCCTCGCTGTTCGATGTGGTCATATCCTATATCATAGCACGGGGAGCGCCCGGAAGGGAAATAGCCCGCTCGCAAAAGGCGCTCCTGATCCGGGAAGCGGCGGGGATCATGGCCATCCTGCGCGGATATCCACGATGCGCTGAACGAGGGCGGAGACCGCCCGGGCTTTCTTCCGTGGCCCCTCATCCAGCGCGCGGAGCAGCGGATCGCAGAAATACCACGTGCACCGCCAGGGCCGGAGCCACCGCTCGGTGACGCAGCCGCGGGGGCCCATGAACTGGCAGGGACCGTCAGGCGGTCGCAAAGGATCGCGGTCCGGAAGCGGCATGCCGAGAGCCGAGGCAAAACGAACATCCTCCGGCTCGGGCAGGGAGCGCTTCTGTTTGCAGCAGACGTCCCCGCACGCCGGGCAGGTCTGCGATGTGTATTCCTCGATCAGGGGGGAGAGCTCGATCAGGAGCTCCTTGAGTTCGTGAGCTTTCGGTGCATCGTCTTTCATGGCAGGAAGAGCGAGAGTCCCTCGATCGACAGGAGAAAAAGGACGAACAGAATATAGGCATTGATCATTTTGAACACGGGCAGCGCCCGTTCCGGCGACCGGGAAGTCACGAGGCCGAGGGCCCTGACGCTCATGACGAGGGCCGCGGGAACCAGCAGCAGGGAGAGGCCCGGAGACTGCAGCGCGCCAAAGAGGGGAAGCAGGAGTCCCGACGCAGCAGCGGCACAGATCCAGATGAACGTCACGCGGCCGATCTGCTCCGGCCGCAGCACCCCGCTGAGCGACGGCAGCCCGGCCCGCTCATACTCCTGACCGTGGTGCAGGACCTGGAGCCAGAAATGGGGGACCTGCCACATGAAGAACAGGAAGCAAATCGCGAAGAGGCGCGGATCAGCAGGCGATCCGCCGGCCGCCGTCCACCCGATGGCCGGAGGGATCATGCCGACGACGGCGCCCGGCACCGCGGCAAAGGCGGTGACGCGTTTGAGCAGCGTGTAGATGCCGTTGTACCAGAGGAGCGCCAGAATGCCCAGAAGGAAGGGGGTTGTTCCGCCTGAGACGAAGAGCAGGAACAGTCCCGCGACGTTGAGGATGATCGCCGCACCCAGGGCGTGTGCGGGTGTCATGAGGCCCGCGGGAAGCGGGCGGCTTCTCGTCCGCTCCATCCGGGCGTCGACAGAACGCTCCTGGAACTGGTTCAGGGCTGAGGCGCCAGCCGCGAGGATGAGCACGGCAAGAACGCACCCGGCGCCATGCAGCAGGGACCGGCCGGGCGCAAGCACATGACCGGCAAACGCAGAGCAGGCGCTCACCAATGCTATCCGCGGACGGGAGAGACCCGCAACAGCGCGAAAGAATGCAACCCTTCTCATTTCAGGCTCTTGAGGTAATCGACGATCGCATCCATCTCTTTGTCAGTCAACAGCCCGTGTTGAGACGGCATGATCGGAGGAAAGCCCTTGACCCGGTCTATTTCCGGGTGCATGAGCGTCTGCTTGATGAATGCTTCGTCCACGACGATCTCCCGCTCTTTTCCATCGTGGATCACGATTTCTTTTTTGCCGAAGACGCCCTTGAAGGTGGGGCCGATCTTCGGCGATCCGTCCGTGGTATGGCACGCGACGCAGCCCTTGACCTGGATCAGTTCAACGCCTTTCACCGCCGCTTCTTTCTTTTCGGGCGTCCTTGCTCCGGGCTTCTTCTTTTCAGACGGGGCGGCCTCTTGTTCTCCCGTATACCATTGATCAAAGTCCTTCTGTTGCATGACCTCGACCTTCGTGATCATGTCCGAGTGTCCGACGCCGCAGTACTCGGTGCAGAAGAGGTCATAGGAGCCGGGCTCGTCAGGGAGGAACCAGAGGTGCGTCTCCCTGCCCGGCACGGCGTCTTCCTTGATGTGGTACGCGGGGATGAAGAGGCTGTGGAGCACGTCGGCCGAGGTGATCAGGAGCTTGATCGGCTTCCCGACGGGAACCTTCAGCACATTGGTCTCCTTGCCATTGGCGTAGTCGAAGGTCCAAGACCACTGCCGGGCAATGACCTTGACGACCATGGCGTCGGGTGGGGCCGTGCGCATGTACACGAAGCCCTTCCAGCCCACGTAAAAGATTGCAAGGACGAGGAGGGTGGGTATCACGGTCCAGATGATCTCGAGCGGAGTGTTCTCCTTCACCTCCTCAGCCTGCGGATGGCGCTTCCTGCTGTAGCGGATCACGAAATAGATCATGACGCCCGTGTTCAGGGCCAGCAGGGTCAGGGAAATGCCGAGGATAAAGAAGAACGTGTCGTCAGCAGGATTGGAAAGATTCGGCCAGCCGGTCACCATAGACACCTTTTGCAGTCAAGAATTAGAAATTAAAATTTAGGAATGAGCATCAAAAAAAATTCACGATACTTCAGGGTCAAATTAGTAAATAGTAACTCTTCATCCAAAATCGCCTCATCGGTACCAGATATCGAAGAACGTCAGCCCGATGATGACCGTGATCGTCAACAGCGGCACGAAGAGCAGCAGCTTGAACAGCCGCCGCTCGTACTTCAGGTGCATGAAGAACAAGAGCACGAGGCTCGCTTTTGCCGAAGCGATCGCGATGTTGGCGACCATGCTCCATTCGCCCATCTTCATCTGCGCGGCCTTGATGGTGAGACCCGTGAGGCATAGCAGGGCGATCCAGACGAAGATGTAGGTTTTTGTGCCGGCGATATGATTCTTACTCTCTTCCATGCGCCCCCGGAAAAAGACTTTACAGGATCAGATAGAACAGCGGGAACAGGTAGATCCAGATGACATCGACGAGGTGCCAGAAGAGCCCCGCGTTCTCCAGTTTCACGTAATCGGCGCTTGTCACGGCGCCGCGAAGCGTCAGCACCAGGATGAACGTAATGACGCTCATGCCGATAATGACGTGCAGTGCGTGAATGCCCGTCATGACGTAGTACAAACCGAAGAAGAGGATCTTGCCGTGGCTCATGGCCAGGAGCTGCGGGGAGTCCGGGTAGAAGCCGTGTCGGATATGATCGCTCCACTCGAAATATTTGTTCACCAGGAACCCGATGCCCAGCAGGACGGTGGCCGCCTGGAGCAGGAGCGAAGCGGCTTTCTTTCCTCTCTTGATCGCCGAGATCGCCAGGACCATGGTAAGGCTGCTGGTCAGGAGAATGATGGTATTGATGGCCCCGATGAGGACGTTCATCTCGCGGCCCGCTTCGTGGAAATCCGCCGTGTTCAGCTGGCGGTATTCGGCGTAGACAAGGAACATGCCGCCGAAGAGCAGGATCTCCGTGAACAGGAAGAACCACATGCCGAGCTTGGCGCCGGCGTAGTCTCGGTGTTGGGAATGGGCAAGTTCAGTCATAGGATGTCGTATGGTGAGACGATGTTCAATACATGCGTAAACCGGGAGCCCCGTCAGGTAAACGTGTACGGCCCCTTTGTGACCACGGGCTGCTCAGCGAAGTTTTCCGTGGGCGGCGGCGACGACGTCTGCCATTCCAGCGACGCCGCTTCCCAGGGGTTGTCCCCGGCCTCTTTGCCGGCGAAGATCGAGCGGATCAGGTTATAGAACATGATGATGAGGCCCATGGCCAGGATCCAGGAACCGATGGTGGAAACCAGGTTCGGCCCGTTGAATTTCGGGAGGTAGTCGTAGTAGCGCCGCGGCATGCCTTCCCAGCCGAGGACGAACATGGAAAAGTAGAGCATGTTGAAGCCGATGAACAGGAAAAAGCAGGCCAGCTTTGCCAAGTGCTCCTCGTACAGCCTGCCGGTGATTTTGGGAAACCAGTAGTGGAGGCCCGCGAAAAAGCCGAACGCGGCCCCGCCGAACATTACATAATGGAAGTGGCCCACGATGAAATAGGTGCCGTGGACGTGCAGGCTCGTGGCAAGGGCTCCCTGCACCAGGCCGGTCAGGCCGCCGATGGAGAACAGGAAGATGAATGCGAGCGTGTAGAGAAGCGGCGCATTCATCCTGATCGAGCCTTTGTAGAGACTCGCGATCCAGTTGAAGATCTTGACCCCGCTGGGTACGGCAACGATGAAGGTGAGGAACGAGAAGATGACCCGGGAAGTGTCGCTCATGCCGCTCGTGAACATGTGGTGGCCCCAGACGAGGTAGCCCACGAACGCAATGGCCAGGCTTGACGCGGCAATGAACGAGTACCCGAAGATGTTCCTGCGGGCAAATACGGGGATGATGTCGGTGACCGCGCCCATGGCGGGCAGGATCATGATGTAGACCGCCGGGTGCGAGTAGATCCAGAACATGTGCTGGAAGAGGATCGGGTCGCCGCCTTTTGCCGGGTCGAAGAAGCCCACTCCGAAGAAGCGCTCGAGGATGATCAGGAGCAGCGTGATGGCCAGGACCGGCGTGGCCAGCAGCTGGATCCAGGACGTTGCGTAGATGGACCAGGTGAACAGGGTCATGCGCCTCCACGTCATGCCGGGCGCCCGGAGCCGGTGGATCGTGGTCAGGAAGTTCATGCCCGTGAGCGTGGACGACAGGCCGATCAAGAATACGCCGAACACGGCCAGCGAGATGTTCGTGCCCGTCCGGATGCTGTAGGGAACGTAGAAGGTCCAGCCCGTGTCCGGAGGTCCACCGCCGGTAAAGAGGGACGTGACTGCGCAGGCCCCGCCGATGATGAAGAGCCACCACGAAAGGATGTTGATCTTCGGGAACGCCACGTCCCGGGCGCCAATCTGGAGCGGCATCACGAAGTTGCCGAGTGACGACGGGATGCCGGGGATGATGAAAAGGAAGATCATGATCACCCCGTGCAGGGTGAAGATGGCGTTGTAGGTCTGTGCACTGTAGAAGTGCATGCCCGAGCGGATGAGCTCAAGGCGCATGGTGAGCCCCAGCGACACGCCGACGGCGAAGAAGGAGAGCGACGAAGCGAGATACAAAAGGCCGATCCGCTTGTGGTCTGTGGTGAACAGCCAGCCGAAGATGCCGGGGTACTTGCCGGGAGTCTGATAGAAGCTTGCTTCCGTCATCGTGTTTGATCTCCTCTTGCACTTGCAAGGGTAGCCGTTGGCTCCGCGGTCTGCGCCGGGTAAGAACGCTCGATGAAGTCCCGTAAGCGAACGTTGGCGGCTACCCCTTCAGCGCGCCGCGTTTCTTCCTTGTTGTATGTATCAGATACACAAGGAACGATCCGACGAACAGGACCATGGCGGTCCCGGTCACTTTCAGGATGTTGAACACATAGGACTTCTTGAGCGGATCGTAGCTGAAGCAGTACAGCAGCGCCTTGCGCGCGGAGGACCCGACCCTGCCTTCCGAGGCCTCGGTCAGCGCCATGGTGACCTCGAAGGGCAGGAAGGAGACGCCTTCGAGGTAGCGCACGATCTTTCCTCCTGGAGCGATCACGATGAGCGCCACGGGATGGGAGAAATCATGCTCGCTGTCCCGCTGAAATCGGAAGCCGACGGAGTCGGTGAACTTCCGGATGTCGGTCTCCCTGCCGGTCAGGAAGGACCAGGCCTCG
Organism: Nitrospirota bacterium; assembly: GCA_035516965.1. Lineage (NCBI taxonomy): Bacteria > Pseudomonadati > Nitrospirota > Nitrospirota bacterium. The sequence goes on along the minus strand of DATIZR010000028.1, from coordinate 34,339 downwards.
CCGGGGAAGGGGCGCCCGATGGCCTTCAGGTAATTCTTCTTCGCGTCCCGGGCAACGGCGGGGGTGTCCTTTTCGTCGAAGCTGAGCGTCATCACCTGGAAGTCCCTGCCGGGCTTCAGCAGCTCCATCTTGCCGAGGGCCTGTGCCAGGCCTCCCAGGAGCATGGGGCATTCATGCCTGCAGCCGAGGTATACCGGGGCGATGATCGTCGGTTTGTCGATGCGATCCCGGAGGCTGAGGCTGCGCCCGTTCTCGTCGACGAACGAAGCATCGCCGGATACATACTGTCCCGGCTTTTCGTCCAGGGAGATGTCGGCTTTCGACGCGCTCGAGCCATGGGCGAAAACGCCTGTAGGCACCAGCGCGAAGATGAGCAGGAAGCAGAACTTTTTCATCGGCGATCACCGGAAGGCATGAGGCTCCCAAGAGGGTTCCCAGCAAGGCGGATTCTTCCTTAAGATATGCGTAAAAGGGGAAAATGTCAAGCAACAGCCACAGAAACAGCCACAGAATCATTGCGAACAGGGATCCGGCTTGTCTCTTGACATGGTTATGGGTATAATGGCTCCATGAAACGGAAGCAGACTACAGAAAATTGCATGATCTGCGGCTCGACGCTCCTGTATCTCGACAGGAGCGAGCCCCTTGTCTGCACCTATTGCCGGAAGACATCGGAAGGCCACATCAGATGTCCCGAGGGACATTTCATCTGCGATGCCTGCCACAGCATGGATGCAATGCAGATGATCGAGGACGCCGTCTTCAGCACCCGTGAAAAGGACCCGGTCAGGATCGCCGAGCTGATGCTGAACCATCCCGCCCTTCCCATGCTGGGGTGCGAGCACGCCTTTATTGCCGCGGGCGCCCTGTCCGCCGCCCTCAGGAATTCTCCCTATGCCAGGATCACGGATGAGGAGATAAGGGAGATCTTCACCAGGACGGCGAAACAGGCCGTGGGCGGCTACTGCGGGCTCACCGGCATCTGCGGGATATCGCCGGCAATAGGCGCCTGCTTCTCGGTCTTCCTCAAGAGCCGGTGCGGCTCCGATGCGGAACAGAGGATCGTGATGGACGCCGTGATCAGTGTTTCCCGGGCCATCGCAGACCTCACGGGGCCGAGCTGCTGCAAGGCCTATGTCCGCGCCGCTCTCGACACCGCGGTCACGATCTTCGCGGACCGCTTCGGCATCGTGCTCCCGGTCTCAAGGTCCGGGCTCGTCTGCAGGCACAGCGGAAAGCACCCCCATGGATGCCGCGAACAGAAGTGCCCCTACTACCAGAAAGAAACGAAGGACGTCTTCACCGATTCCATCCATCTTCCCGCAACCGCGTGCGGGTCCTGAAGGCCCGTGTAGCGGCCGTCCGGTCGGACGGAAGAATCCCCGGGGGATTCACTGCCCTGATCGATCGTACCAACACCTTGTCTTTGCCGTCTCTTTTTGCCGTCTCTTTCCTTGCCTTTTCCCGGAACTTATTGTATGTTCAGTCAGCGGGCACGCCGGCCCGTGCAACATTGCGCCAGGAGGGCTCCATGCAGGCCATCGCCAAGCAGTTCCAACTGACCATCGCCTATTACGAGAAGAAAGAATATCCTGCAGCCGAGAAAGCCGTCGATGAACTGCTCGCGGCCCACCCCGATTTCGAGCGGGGCCAGTTCCTGAAGGCGGTCATTCTCGAGGAAACGGGCAGGGCCGGCCAGGCAGAGGAGCATTACGCCAAGTCGGGGAACCGGTTCACGCTCTGGTTCCGCCTGGCCTCGCAGCTCGAAGAGATCGACCCCCGGCGGGCTATCGCATATTACGAACGCACCGCGAAACACGACAGCCAGAACAATCAGCTGTGGTTCAATCTGGGAAACCTCTATGAGAAAATGGGCAGGAAGGAAGAGGCAAGGACGTGCTTCAGGAAAATGCAGCTGCTCCGGGAGGTCTTGTCGAGGGTCTTCATACCGCTCGGGTTCATGGTCATCATGATCGCCGGCGCCTCGATGATGATCAAGCGAGGGGACAATGCCCTTGCCACCGTCGTGATCGCCTCGGCGGTCTTCTGTGTGTTCTGGCTCAAACGGGACGGGGGCAAGGCCGTGCAGATGATCCGGAGGAAAAAGAGCGCTTCGTAGGTATCATGGCTGCTCACCCGTGCCGGAGACTTTGCGACAGCTGCCATCCCTGTCATTCCATCCCGCGCCAGACATTCCCCCTCCCCCTCAATCCGTTCGCAATAACCGTTCACCCAAAAGAATACACTCATGACTGCGTGCGGCGTCAGGCTGCTGCCTTTCATCGCGGGAAATCAAGTCCCCTCGCAGGAATTACTGATGCGTGCCGGTCCCGGTTTCCGGGAGGGGCACTCTGTCCAACAGCTGCAGAAATGCGTCGCGCCCGGCCTTGCTGTTCAGCAAACCTTCGTGGCTTTCATTAAATCCCATTATTTTGGTTGCCGCGCCCTGCATGGCCGGGGTGAGCTGGGACCGGAGTGTGACCGACCCGTCGCCGCTCTCCCCGAGCTTGAACGCGGACGGATCATTATAAGTGAAGAACAGGTAGAACGGGAGGTGCTGGGGAAAGGGCTGTGACTGCTGTTTTTTCAGGAACTCGCTGCCCATGGCTATGTCCTGCCATACGGGAACCACGAGCGGGGCGGTCTCCACGCCTTTCCGCGCCGATTCGCTCCCGTCGTAGGGGGTCGAGAGGGAACAATACAGCGCGAGGGAAGAGGGCAGCCCCTCCGCGGCAAGCTTCTGGATGGCCGAGAGCGCTATGAGACCGCCCATGCTGTGCGCCGCAAGCACGATCCGGTGGCTGCTTTTCCGGCTGCTCCTGTCGAGGGACGAGATCACCTGCGCGAGCAGGGAACTGATCTTGTCCAGAGGCATGCCCGAAGGATAGTACAAAAAAAAGGGCTGGAACCGGCGCCGGTCCAGGCCTTCCGCATAGAACTTCCAGTCGCGGGGCGTTCCCCCGATGCCGTGCACGAAGAGGACCGTGGTTTTATTCACGTCATAGTCTTCGAGGCCGAACAGGAACCCTTGCGTATGCGCCATGAGCGACGCGGGGTTGTAGAGCCCTTCGTTCCCGAAACGGGGGTCGAAGAAGTCATCATCCAGGGAGGGATAGACGTAGCTCGCGGCCTGCACTCGGACGCGCATGCGGAAGACGGTCTTCCCCGGCTGGGTATAGTCCACAACGATCGGGGGGGGTGTGAGCACGCCGTCGGCCCTGCTGCCGGCCGAATCCACGATGACCGAAGCCTGGCCCACGAGTTCATTGCGTTCGAACAGCCCGTTCCCGTTCAGGTCGGCGAACAGGAAGAGCGCGTAATCCCCCTTGGGCAGGAACAGGGTATATCCGTCCCGGGGATTGCGGACCGTGGTGAGCGCCACGATCTCGTTCTCCCGGTACTGGCTGCTGACCGCAGCAAGCAGGAGCGGGCCTCGCCACTCTTCCACGTTTGCAATACTGCCGCTCACGAGGATCGAATCGCCGGGGGCAAAGCGCTGGATGAAGGACATGCGCGGCTGGTTCTCGTACATGGCACGCCAGGCCGTCTGGCGCGAATAGAAACCGACATAGTCGCAGCCCGCAATCAGGGAGAGGGACAAGAGCGTAAGGATCAGGAGCGCCGCACGCGCGGCATGGCGGGTTCTCTGGAGCATGGTCATGGTCTTGTTCAGGCGGGGCTCCGTTCGTTGGAATAAAATCCCTGCCCGGTCTTTGCCATTTCCCGGAGAGATGCCGGCGGAATGAAACGCTCGCCGAACCGGTTGACGAATCCCTCGAGTTTAGACACAATGTTCGCCGCACCGAGCGTATCCGCATACCTGAGCAGCCCTCCCCGGAACGGCGGGAAGCCGATCCCGAAGACGAGCGCGGCGTCGAGCAGATTGGGGCGGCTGATGATCCTATCTTCGAGGCAGAGGACAGCTTCTTTTACCATGAGCAGGACTGCCCGGTCAACGATATCTTCGGGCCCGATCGTGCCGATCTCAGACGGACCCGGGAGCCCGCCCGAAAGGGAGCCGTCAGGGTTCCCGCGTTTACCGCCCCGGTACTGATAAAATCCCCTGCCGCTCTTCTTTCCGAGACGGCCTTCCTTATATAACCGCGCCAGAAGGCCCGATGGCTTTGCCCGCTCGCCCAACCCCTGGTGCAGGATCTCGGAGACCTTGTAAGCGATATCGATCCCGATCTCGTCGAGCAGGATAAAAGCGCCCATGGGCATGCCGAACCGCAGGAGCGCGCCATCGATCTCTTCGATCCTGCCGCCCTGCTCCAGCATGACGACTGCTTCGCCGAGGTAAGGCATCAGGATGCGGTTCACCAGGAAGCCCGGGCCGTCGTTCAAGATCACGGGCAGCTTGCCGAGCCGCCGGGAGAGCGTTGCGATCGCACTGATGGTCTCGTCGGAAGTCTGTCTGCCGCGAACGATCTCGACGAGGGGCATTTTTTCGACGGGGTTGAAGAAGTGCATGCCCACGACCCTGTCCGGATGACTCGATGCCGTGGCAAGCTCGGAGATGGCGAGAGAAGAGGTGTTCGAAGCATATATCAGGGACTCGCCCGCAGCAGCTTCAAGTTCGCGGAGCACCGCTTTCTTGACGTCCATGTTCTCGACGACAGCCTCGATCGCGATCCCGGCGTTCCGGAACCCCGTATAATCGATCGTGGCCGTGATGCGGTCGAAACCGTCCCGTGCCTGGATCGGCGTCAATATCCCCTTGTCCCGGCGTTTTCCGAATATCCCCCAGGCCTCCCTGAACCCCGCCGCGAGCGCCCGGGTATCAATATCCTTCATCCGGACGGAGAGCCCTTTTTCCGCGAGGAGTTGGGCGATGCCGCCGCCCATCACACCCGCGCCGATGACGACCGCATGGGTGATGTCCGGAAGGACGGGATGGTGATCCTTCTTGAGCAGTTCGTTCAGGTAAAAGACGGAGATCAGGTTTTTCGAGACCCCGGTCGGGGCCAGCCTGCCGAGCAGTTCGGCTTCATGGCGGTAGCCTTCTTCCCGCGTATGCGAGAATCCGTATCGGACGGCGTCGAGCGCTGCGAGCGGGGCGGGGTAGTTGCCCCGCGTCTCAGCGAGAACGTTCTTCTCGGCGGTCCGGAAGATGATGGCCCTTGTCAGGGGATTTCCTTCAGTTAATCCGGCGAACATCCGTTGCCTTGACCGTACTCCAGACGGCCTCGGCAAGCCCATAGCCTTCCGTGCCAGGGAGAGCGAGCGCTCCAGCAGCATCTCCTTATAGGTCACCTCGTCGGCAAGCCCGATCTGCCTTGCCTTCCGTGCGTGCGTTGGCTTGCCCGTCAGGATCATGTCGAGGGCATTCGCGATCCCGACCAGCCTCGGCAGCCGCTGCGTCCCGCCGAAGCCGGGGATGATGCCGAGCTTCACTTCGGGAAGGGCGAGGGCGGTTCTCTGGTCATTGCTGATGACCCGGTACGTGCAGGCGAGGGCGAGCTCCAGTCCGCCGCCCATGCAGGGGCCGTGCACCGCGGCAACGGTCGGAAAGGTCAGGGCTTCGAGCTTCGCGAACACCGCCTGGCCTCTCCGGGCGAGTTCTTCGCCTGACGCGCTATCCCTGATGTCCCTGATCTCGGCGATGTCGGCGCCGACGATAAAGTGCCCGTCCTTGCCGCTCCGGATAACCATGGCCCGGACCCCGTCCTTGTGCGCGAGCTCATCGAGCAGCCGGTCCAGTTCGTCCATGACCGCCATCATCAGCTTATTCACTTTTTCGCCGGGAAGGTCGAACGAGAGCACCGCGATGCCGTCTTTGTCTATTTCATAGCTGAAGGCTGACATGTACCCTATTCCTTATATATCATACAAACATTGAACCCCGAAGCCTCCCCGCGAAGGCGGGAAGGTCGCCAAGAAGGGGAATAAAAGCATCTTAGATTTCCTTCGCATTCTTGGCGGCTTCGCGGTTGGATTCCGTTCTCGGTTTGCACTTACTTTCTCTCCAAGATCATGGCTCCGCCCTGGCCGCCGCCGATGCAGAGTGTGGCAAGGCCGGTCCCGAGGCCCCGGCGCTCCATCTCCTTGAGGAGCGTGATGATGATCCTGAGCCCCGACGAGCCCACCGGATGCCCTACCGCGATGGCGCCGCCGTTCACGTTCATGATGTCGCGGCGGAACTCGCCGATCGGCTCTTCGCCCGGCAGATGGCGTGCGAAATACTCCCGCGACACGGCCGCCCGCTCGACAGCGATCACCTGCGCGGCGAAGGCCTCGTTCAGTTCGATCAGCTCGATGTCCTTCATGGTCATTCCGGCGAGCTTCAACACCTTGTGCGTGGCATAGAGCGGGCTGATGCCCATGCGCGAAGGGTCGAAGCCCGCGAACGCCACGGCCCTGATATGACCGAGGGGCCTGTATCCCAGCGCTGCCGCCCTGTCGGCGATCATGACGATCGCCGCTGCCGCGCCGTCGGTGATCGGCGATGAATTGCCCGCCGTGACGGTCCCGGTCCGCTTGTCGAAGTAGGGGGGCAGCTTCGCGAGCGCCTCCCGGGTCTGGTTCTTTCGCGGGCCGATGTCCTCCTCAACCGCTTCGAATTTCGGCGGCACGTAGAACGGGACCACCTCGTTCCTGAATTTCCCCGCGGCGTTCGCGGCCGTCCACCGCTGATGGCTCGTGAGGGCATACTCATCCTGCTCCGTGCGCGTGATGCCGAAGTCGCGGACGAGGACTTCCGCGGTCTCACCCATGATCAGCCCGGAGATCGGGTCGGTCAACCCCTGGATGAGGCCTATGACCGGCAGAAAATCCTTCGGCCTGAGGGAGAGGACTGCCTTGATCCGCGAGCCCGCCGTCCTGCCGCGCCGCACGGCGGTGATCGCGTCCCGGAGCCTGCGGGACATGTAATAATCGTAGGAAGACATGGATTCCACGCCGCCTGCCAGCACGATCCCGCTCATGCCGGCCAGGATCTGGGCGTACGCGCTTGCCACGGCCTGCATCCCGGAAGCGCAGTTCCGCTGGACGCTGTAGGCGGGGGTCCGTTCGGGGATGCCGGCGCGGAGCGCGATGACGCGGGCTATGTTCGCAGCGTCGGCGGGCATGCCGGCATTCCCGACGATCACCTCGTCGATCAGCGCAGAGTCGATGCCGGTCCTGGCTATAACCTCCTTCGCAACTGCTGCTCCCAGGTCGACCGGGTGGACATCCTTGAATGCCGTGCCGGCCTTGGCGTAAGGGGTGCGGAAACCGTCTATGATGACCACTTCTTTCATGTTGACCTCAAGCTCGAGCGGGGGACGCGGATGAACACAGACGAGCGCCGATCGAACAATCCCAAAGCCGGTTCACTGCACCTTTCCTCTGATCAGCCTCTCTCTGCGGATATCCGCGTCCCCCGTGCTATGCCTTTTCTATTTTCTTCAGTTCCTGGTCCTTGAGCACCCGTCTCAGGACCTTGCCCACGAGCGTCTTCGGAAGCTCCTTCCGGAACTCGACCTCTTTCGGCACCTTGAACTTCGAAAGCTGCTCCCGGCAGTATGCGATGATCTCCTCGGCATTCGCGGTCACGCCGTCCTTGAGCACGATGAATGCCTTGATCTCCTCGCCCAGGAACTCCTGCGGGACGCCGATCACGACTGCTTCCTTCACCTTCGGGTACGTATACAGGACCTCCTCCACCTCGCGGGGATAGACATTCTCACCCACGGTCTTGATCATGTCCTTGATCCGGTCGACGATGTAGAAGTAACCGTCCTCGTCCATCCTGGCGATGTCGCCGGTGTGGAGCCAGCCGTTGCGCAGGGCCTGTGCCGTTTCTTCCGGCTTGTTCCAGTAACCCTGCATCACCTGCGGGCCTCTGACCACCAGTTCACCAACCTCTCCCGGTTGCAGGTTTTTCACTCCGGTCTCCAGGTCCACGATGCGCGCATCCGTGTCCGGCCAGGGGAGTCCGATGCTGCCGACCTTCCTGCTGCCAAAGAGCGGGTTGGCATGGGTCACGGGAGAGGCCTCGGACAGCCCATAGCCTTCGATGATCCTGCCTCCGGTGACCTGTTCGAACCGCTCCTGTACTTCGCGCATGAGCGGCCCCGCGCCGCTAATGGCGACCTTGAGGGACGACAGGTCGTGCTTCTCGATGCCGGGATAATGGCCGATCGCAAGATACATGGCCTGGATCCCGGGGAATATCTTCGGGCGCTCCTTCTCGATGACCCGGATGACCTCTTTCGTATGGAACTTGGGCAGGAGTATCAGTTCTGCGCCGATCAGCACGCCCAGGTTCATCGCCGTGGTCATGCCATAGACATGAAAGAAGGGGATCACGGCAAGAATGGCGGTCTTCTCCTCGTCGCGGAGCGTGAGCCATGCCCTGCTCTGGACTGCGTTCACGATCAGGTTACGGTGCGTCAGGATCGTGCCCTTGGGGATACCTGTTGTGCCGCCGGTGTACTGCAGCAGCGCGACATCGTCATGTTGCACGTCGGCCTCGAACGGCGTATCAGGCTCGCGCTGCATTGTCCCGACAAAATCGAGGACCCCTCCAGCCCGCCTGACGCTGACCCATTGTTTGTCCAACCGTGCCTTGATCGGGTACAGAAGGTTTTTCGGAAAGGGGAGGAAATCCTTCACACTGCCCAGGAGCAGCTGTTTGACCGGCGTCCGAGGCAGGGCATGGGAGATGACCGGGTAGAACAGATCGAGCGCGACGAGCGTCTCAGCGCCGCTGTCCCGGAGCTGCACCTCGAGTTCATGCTCGTGATAGAGCGGGTTGGTCGGCACGGCGACGGCGCCGGTCCTGAGCGTGCCATAATAGGCGATGACCATGTGCGGCGTGTTCGGAAGCATGAGCGCTACCCGGTCGCCTTTTTTCACGCCAAGGCGCGCCAGCGCGCGGGCGAAGCGGTTCGCAAGCCGGTCGAGTTCCGCATAGGAAAGCTTCCTGCCGTAGAAGAGGAGCGCTGTCTGGTCGGGGAATTTCCGCGCGGTCTCCGAAAGGGCACCGCCAAGCGTTATACGGGGATAGGTCAGGCTCGACGCGACACCTGCTTCGTAAAACCTGGTCCAGGGACGTTCGGTGGGTTGCATGATGAATGTCATAAACACCTCCTCCGGAAGAATCAGTTCGGCGGCAGAGAGGTGCACGGCCCATGAAGGACCAAAGAAGTCCTGATTCTCTTACTTCAAGTATAGCACGGTTGTGCTCAGGACCGCTGGCTGGCTCGGGGAGGGGAGCGTCGTCTGTTCCGGTTCGGCTGCGGCGGAAGGGCGGCGCGCAGTTTGTCGCTCTGGGCCTTCTCTTCCTGGGTTCTTCTGATCTCCCGGACATAGAGGCTCGCGTCGGCCCATTCGACGGGTATCTTCATCCCGATGTACTTTTCTATTTCCTCCAGCGAGTAGACGTATTCCTCGTCGGCCAGGCTGACGGCTCTGCCGCTGGCTCCGGCGCGGCCGGTGCGGCCGATCCGGTGCACATAGTCCTCCGCGTCCTGGGGGAGGTCGTAGTTGATCACGTGGGTCACCCCTTCAACGTGGATGCCGCGGCTCGCCACATCGGTGGCCACGAGGACCGGCAGCGTTCCGTCCTTGAAATCCGCAAGCAGCCTGAGCCGCTTCTTCTGGATGATGTCGCCCGTGATGGCCGCTACGTTCCAGCCATTGCGGTTCAGGCGCTCAACTACCATGTCGGCGGCGCGGCGCGTGTTTACGAAGATGAGCGCCCGTTCGGGCGCTTCTTTTTTCAGGATCCCGAGCAGCAGCGACAGTTTCTCGTGCTTGCCCACGTGGTACAGGACCTGCTCGACGCGCTCCACGGTGACTTTTTCGGGCGTGATCGATATCTTCTCAGGCAGGTTCATGTGCTCATAGGCCAGTTCCATGACGCGGTAGGAGAGCGTCGCGGAAAAGAGCATGGACTGCCGTTTGGCATAGGGCGGCATCTTCTTGATGAGATACCGCAGGTCGTCGATAAAGCCCATGTCGAACATGCGATCGGCCTCGTCGATGATGAGGTAGCGCGTCTTTTTCAGGCTGTAGACGTGCTGTTTGAAATAATCGATCAGCCTGCCCGGCGTCCCTATCAGGACATCGACGCCTTTCTGGAGAATATCCATCTGCTTCTGGTAGTCGACCCCGCCGTACACGGCAAGGAATCGGAAGCCGGTGAACTGCCCCAGTCGTTCCGCCTCATGAAATATCTGGTCGGCCAGTTCGCGGGTTGGAGCGATGATGAGGGCCTGCGGCGATTCACTGCAATCCTGGACGGGATTGCGCGTCATGCGCGAAAAGAGCGAAATCAGGAAAGCAGCGGTCTTGCCCGTGCCGGTCTGCGCCTGCGCCGCAATATCTTCTCCGCGGACAGCGCGCGGGATTACCTCCTCCTGCACCGGCGTGCATGCGGTGAATCCCGACTTCTCAATGCCCTGACGCACTTCGTAGGGTAAGTCCAGTTCGCTAAAGTTCATACATCTCCAATCGAGGTGAGGACAATATGTCAATGTATCCGATCGTAGTAATATACCATAAGATGCTAGTTGAGAGGAAGAGAAATCAGCGGAGAATGTTTGAACGGAAACGGAGCCGGGGGCGATGATGACAAATTACAACCGGGAACGAGCATGGGCATGAGGAAGACGTGCTCCGATTTCTTGCCGCTGGACGATTTTCAGCGTCTGCGGTCCGGAATGAAGTATTCGCGTTTTGCACACGTGCATGCCTGTTTGCAGGGGAAAACTGACGAAATGATCGCGAGGACATGCTGCTTCACTGAGTGCGGACACCGGAGAGCGCGGAATTTTTGTCATCGCCGGAGAACAGCGCTCAACAAGTAAAAATGGTTATTTTGGATATATTAATTTTATTTTTGTGACCATTTAAAAAATGCGATTAGAGCATGTTGACAAATTGTCTAACTACACGAAAGATAATTTCTTATTTTTTTATGTTGACAAAAGATACACTATCGTTGTATATTTGTCCACGAGGAGAACGAAACGTGCTTACAAAACTCTTCTCTTCTACAAGAGCGGAGCTTTTAGGCCTGTTCTTTAACAATCCGGATGACAAGTTCTACCTGAGGGAAATCGCCCGGCATATCGGCAAGGATGCAGCCGGGATCAAGAGAGAACTTGACAACCTCGTGAAGATCGGGCTCTTGGCGAAAGAGAACCGGGGCGTACAGAAATACTATTTCGTGAACAAGGGATCGCCGATCTTCTCGGAAATGAAGGGGCTGATCTTCAAGACGACGGGGGCCCAGGGCGCGATGAAGGCATCCCTCTCGAGGCTGAAGGGCGTCCGGGCGGCGCTCATCTATGGGTCCTATGCAAAGGGAACCGAGAAAGAAGACAGCAACATCAACCTGATGGTCATCGGACAGGCCAACATCACGGAACTGAACGACATGGTGATGGGGCTGGAGGAAAAGCTGAAGCGGGAAATCGATTACCTGGTCTTTGACGAGCAGGAATACCGCAAGCGAAAAGAATCACGGGACCCGTTCATCCGGGAGATATTGAAAGGCAAGAAAATATTCCTGGTAGGCAAAGAAGATGAACTATAGCACCCTCAAAGAAATGGGGATCGTCGAGGAGCGGACGGCTGAAGTGGCCGAAGTGATTTCACTCGTCACCCGGGCGGAGCGGGATCTCTCCACGAGCCGGCTCCTCCAGGACAAGGATGAAGAGTGGGCATTCGCCGCTGCGTACCAGGCGATGGCAAGGTCCGCAAGGGCGCTGATCCTGTCCGAGGGTTTCAGGCCAAAAAGCTCCCGCAGGGATACCCATAAGACGGTGGTGACCGCCTCCGGCATACTTCTGGGCGACCAGTACAAAAGCATGATCAACAAGTTCGACCGGATGCGCAGAAAATACCAGAACTTCATGGAAGAACCGGGCAGGATCATCACCCGGTATGAAGCAAACCAGGCGATCAAGGATGCGGAAGAATTCAATGCGCTGGTGAATGGCCGTATCAGAGAAAAATTCTCGCAGATGTCACTGCTGAACGATGTTCCTCAGCTTGTTTCAAGATAAATAAGGCCGCTCAGTCTGAATGCGGTATGCCGAAAGGGGGTGGACAAATAATGGCAGCCAAGAAGAAGGCCAAGAAGAAAGCAACCAAGAAGAAAGCAACCAAAAAGAAGTAGTTTTGTAGTGTGTCCCCTCAGTGGGGGCCCGCCGGGGGTGTGAAGCCCCCGGCGAATTTTACCTTTCATCGTCTCCTGTATGAACCCGTTTCATTGATTCCGTCGGGGTATCGTACCATACGTTGATCCCATCCGTTCTCATGATGAAAGGGGGTGAACCACACATGGCGACAAAGAAGGCTCCGGCAAAGAAGGCGAAAAAGACCACCAAGAAGAAATAATCCGGACTGCCATCGGGCGGGCATCATTCCCCATGAACGCAAGCCGCGCACCTCTGCCACGAAGAACAGGTCTTCGTGGTTTTGTTTTTTCGACCTGCAGACCGTTGCCAGGGGGCGTGTCCGGAGGCAGCTGGAGAGCATCTCTGCAGCAGGGACCATAACCCTTTCCATTCCATGCGGAAACGTAACCACATAAAGGCGGCGCGGGGCTCCCGGTCGGCGATCAGAATAAAACTCCTGATCGCGGCGGGAGTCATCGCGGCTGGCTATCTCCTCGTGTCCCTTGTCTTCGGAGAAATGGGACTGGTCAAGTACTACCGGATGAAGGCGCAGCACGAGGCCCTTGCGGGGGATATCGCGCGACTGAGACAGGACAATGCAAAGCTTCAACGAGAGGTCCAGAACCTGAAAACCGACCCGGCCTGCATTGAGCGTATCGCGCGGGATAAACTGGGGCTTGCGCGTCCCGGGGAGATAGTGTACTATTACAAATCGAACTGATTGCCGGATTATGCCAGGCCGTATCTCATCTCATACTGAACTCCGTGAAGGAATGTTTTTCTGACCAGGAGCCGCCGGCCCCGGAACGTTGTCTGATGCTGGTACAGCGGTTCTCTTTCAATACTTCGTTCCCCTCGTTACTATGTCCGACCAACCACTATCCATAGCCTTTGTCTGGCACATGCACCAGCCGTACTATAAGGACGACATCACCGGCTCCTACATCCTCCCCTGGGTCCGGTTACACGGGATCAAGGACTACTACGACATGCCGGCGCTCCTGACCGATTTCCCGGCCATCCATCAGACCTTCAATCTGGTGCCGTCCCTCCTGAAACAGATCAGGGACTACGTCGAGAACAACGCGACGGACAAGTTTCTCCTCCTTACCCTCAAGCCGGCCGCCGACCTCGCTCCTGAAGACAAGCTCTTCCTGCTCAAGAACTCTTTCATGGCGAACTGGGACACCATGATAAGGCCCTATCCGGCCTATTGGGACCTGCTCGACCGCCGGGGACAGAGTGTTTCTCCCAACGACCTTCAGAACGCGACCCGCTACTACACGGTCCAGGACTATCGCGATCTCCAAGTCTGGTTCAACCTGACCTGGTTCGACCCGCTCTTCAAGCAGAACGACCCGCTGCTGAAAGACCTGATCCAGAAAGGCTCGGGCTTCACCGAGAACGAGAAGGCACTCCTCGTGCAGAAACAGCGCGAGGTTATGGCGCTCATCATCGGAGAGTACCGGAAACTTGCCGACATGGGCCGGATCGAACTTACGACGACGCCCTTTTATCACCCGATCCTTCCGCTCCTCTATGATACGGACCTGGCAAAGATCGCGACCCCCGATATTCACCTGCCGGTCAACCGCTTCGCCCATCCCGAGGACGCCCGCGCCCAGATCGAACGCGCAATCGAGTATCACGAGAAGCTGTTCGGTTCCCGGCCGGCCGGGATGTGGCCCTCCGAAGGGTCCGTGGCGGAGGAAGTGGTGCCGTTGATCGCGGGCGCAGGGATCAAATGGATCGGGACCGATGAGGGGGTCCTTGCCCGCTCCCTGGGCGTCCACATCGAGAGGGACTTTGCCGGAATCATGAAGAACCCGGAGGTGCTCTACAGGCCCTATCTTGCCGGGAAAGGCGACCAGCGCGTCTCTGTCATCTTCCGCGATCACACCCTGTCGGACCTGGTCGGCTTCGTGTACTCGAAATGGGACTACAAGAACGCGGTCCACGATCTCATAGATCGTCTGCACCGCGTGCGTCGCAGCGTCAGCAACGCGCCGCACCTGGTCTCGATCATCCTCGACGGCGAGAACGCCTGGGAGTATTACCAGAACGATGGCAGGGATTTTTTCCTGTATCTCTACGAGAAGCTGAGCCGCGAGGAAGGGCTCAAGTGCGTCAGCGTCAATGAGTACCTGAAGGAGCACCCGGCCCAGGACGTGATCGAACGGCTGCATGCGGGGTCCTGGATCAACGCCAATTACCGGATCTGGATCGGTCACGAGGAGGACAACCGGGCATGGGACCTTCTGACCCAGACGCGACAGGCCCTCGCCGAGTATGCATCGCAGGACGGCGATCCGGTGAAAACAGCCAGCGCCTGGGAGGAGATATACATTGCCGAAGGGAGCGACTGGTGCTGGTGGTACGGCGACGATCATTATTCGGAGAACGATGAGGAGTTCGACCTCCTGTTCAGGACCCATCTCATGAACGTCTATCGCCTCATCGGCAGGGACATTCCCGACGAACTGCAGATATCGATCCTGCGCGAGGACCGGCATGCGCTGCCGACGGTTGAACTGACGGCCTTCATCTCGCCCGTCATCGACGGCCAGGTAACGAACTATTTCGAATGGCTGCCGGCGGGGTTCTACGATGTAAGCCAGGGGGGAGGCGCCATGCACCGCGGCGCTTCGATCATCACGCACATCTACTACGGGTTCGACCTGAAGAACCTGTTCATCCGCCTCGATCCCAGCGGGAGCCTCAGGGACGAGAAGGTGTCCGACCTGGCATTCTTCGTCAATTTTCTGAACCCCAAGGGCTACGATATCGAGATCAGGGTCGTTCCTCAGGAGCGGCGCGTGACGGCGGCTTTCCATCGGGGAGAAAACGGGACAAGGACGCCAGTTGGTCAGGTCAACACCGTCGCCGCCAACGAGATCATCGAGCTGGCTGTACCATTCGAAATGCTGGGGGTGAAGCCGAATGACGATGTTCAGATCTTTGTCACCGTGGAACGCTCGGGCTCCGAGGTCGAGAAGTGGCCGTATCGGGGATTCATCCAGTTCAAGGTTCCGACCGATGACTTCGAAGCAATGATGTGGCAGGTATAGACCCATTCCGTTTTTCCCCGCCTTCTCCTCACCAGATACATCCCCATAAGTCCTTTAAATAACATTATATTTTCTTGACAAGAACAGGCATTTTTGTATAATAACACTCTGTTTTTTTCGCACATTTCTATTTTCTCGCGGCATTCCGGACAGAGGCAATCATTTGACATTTCAGGATCTTATACTCACCCTGCAGAATTACTGGGCCTCGAGGGGATGTGTCATCCACCAGCCCTATGATACGGAGGTTGGTGCGGGCACCTTCCATCCCGCAACGTTTCTGAGAGTCCTCGGGCCCGAGCCCTGGAGTGCAGCGTATGTGCAGCCCTCCCGCAGGCCGACCGACGGACGCTACGGAGAAAACCCGAACCGGATGCAGCACTACTACCAGTTCCAGGTCATCCTGAAGCCCCATCCCGAGAATGTCCAGGATCTCTACCTCGATAGCCTGTTGCAGCTCGGGATCAACCCAATGAAGCACGACATCCGTTTTGTGGAGGACGACTGGGAATCGCCGACCCTCGGCGCCTGGGGGCTCGGCTGGGAGGTCTGGCTGAACGGCATGGAGGTCACGCAGTTCACCTATTTCCAGCAGGTCGGCGGCATTGATCTGAAACCCATCTCTGCCGAGCTTACCTACGGCATCGAGCGGCTTGCCATGTATCTCCAGGGCGTCAACAACGTCTACGACCTCGCATGGACCAGGAATGTGAAGTACGGCGATGTGCATCACGACACCGAGGTGCAGTTCTCCAAATACAACTTCGAGCTCTCTGACCGCGAGATGCTCTTCCGGCAGTTTGAGTCCTATGAAAAGGAAAGCGAGAAGCTGATCAAGGCGGGTGTGGTGTTCCCGGCGTATGACTACTGTTTGAAATGCTCGCATACCTTCAACCTGCTCGATGCAGCGGGCGCGATCAGCGTGACCGAGCGAACGGGCTACATTGGGCGCGTGCGGAAGCTGGCCCGGCTCTGCGCTCACGCGTACCTGGCCGACCGGGAGGCGAAGGGCTTCCCGATGCTGAAGAAATAAAGAACGGGTATAACCACGGATGAACACGGTTAAAGAAATGAATCATAAATTTTTTTTACCACAGATGAACACGGATAAAAGCAATAGATCAGATGTGACATGTTAGTGGTTCTTTATACCGTCTCCTTTGTTAATCCGTGTTGACCTGTAATGATAAATAACGTTTGTTCCTGACTTATCGTATGTCTTTTTAAAATCTGTGTTAACCTGTGTTCATCTGTGATTATAAATCGGTTTTCGCCTTGCCGTGTTCATCCGTGGTTTCCGTAGCTATTGATCTGGAGTTATCTTGGCTAAAGAATTCTTATTAGAGATCGGCACCGAGGAGATCCCGTCGCGGTTCATCGAGCCGGCCCTCCTGAAGATGAAAGAGCTCTTTGCCGCGCTTCTTGCTTCGGGCCGCGTATCTCCGGGCGGAGAGATCAAGGCATACGGCACGCCGCGCCGTCTCGTCCTGTACGCTCCCGAACTCGGTGAGCAGCAGGATGACGTCTCAAGAGAGGTCGTGGGGCCTCCCCGGAAGATCGCTTTTGACGCCGAGGGCAGGCCGACCAGGGCCGCCCAGGTCTTTGCCGAGAAGAACGGCGTCCCCGTGGAGTCCCTTTCCGTAAAAACGACGGACAAGGGTGAATACCTGGCCGCACGGATCGATGAGAAGGGCGGAGACACGGCGGACTGGCTCAGGCAGGCGCTGCCGGGGTTCATTCTCTCAATCCCGTTCCCCAAGAGCATGCGCTGGATGGACAAGGACATCCGGTTCGCACGACCGATCCACTGGGTCCTTGCCCTCTGGGGCGGTTCGATAATAGATTTTCAGCTGAACGGGATCAAGTCCGGCAACGTCTCGCGCGGCCACCGGTTCATGAGCCCGGGCGCGTTCCTCGTTAAGGATTTCAAGTCCTACCAGCTGCAGACCGAGCCGAACTACATAGTGATCGATCCGGAAGTGCGAAAACAGCGCATCATGAAGCAGGTCAGGGAGCTCGCAGAATCAAAGGGCGGTGCCGTGCTCGACGATCCGGGCCTCCTCGACGAGGTGGCGAATCTCGTGGAATATCCCGTTGCCGTCATGGGGGGCTTCAATAAGGACTATCTCCGGGTGCCGAAGGATGTCCTGATCACCGCGATGCGCGAACACCAGCGGTATTTCAGCGTTATCGACGGACAGGGCAGCCTGCTGCCCTGCTTCATCACGATCAGCAACACGCGCGCCGAGGATATGGAGGTAGTCCGTGCCGGGAACGAACGCGTGCTCGCAGCCCGTCTTTCCGATGCGGCATACTTCTTCGACCATGACCTGCAGCATTCGCTCGAGGACCGCGTCGAGGGGCTGAAGAAGGTCACCTACCAGGAAAAGCTCGGCACGCTCTATGACAAGACGGAGCGCATCATGACGCTGGCGGTGTACCTTGCCCGCCTGTTCAAGGCCGACCACGCAGTCGCCCAGCGGGCTGCTCATCTCTGCAAGGCGGACCTGTTGACCGGCGTTGTCGGGGAGTTCCCCAAGCTTCAGGGCGTGATGGGCAGGGAGTATGCGCTGCGTTCGGACGAGGACCCGCGCACGGCGGAAGCGATCCTGGAGCATTATCTTCCGCGCTCCGCAGGGGACCGGTTGCCTTCATCGCTGGAAGGCGTCTGCGTCGGCATTGCCGACCGGATCGACACGATCACCGGCTGCTTCTCCGCGGGGCTCATACCGAGCGGGTCCATGGACCCCTATGGGCTGCGCCGACAGTCCGTTGCGATCCTGAACATGCTGTTCGATCGCGGACTCCGGCTGTCGCTCAAGGGACTTGTTGGCGAGTCGATAAGAGCATATGGCGCGAAAAAACAGGATGCGGTAAAGATCGCGGCGGACACGCTCGACTTCATTCGTCAGCGGCTGGCCGGCCTGCTTGCTTCCGAGGGATTCCGCTCAGACGTCGTGGATGCCGCCTTATCCGTTGATTTTGACGACCCTCTAATCGGGCGCGAGAAGGTGAGGGCCCTCGATGCGCTCAGGACGTCGGAAGATTATCAGCCCCTCGTCACGGCGCTCAAGCGCGCCGGGAATATTCTTCCCAGGCCCTTCGAGGGCGCCGTCAAGAAGAGCCTGCTCAAGCTCGATGCGGAGAAAGCGCTCTACGAGGCGTTCATGCAGATCAGGGACCAGGTGAAGGAGAAGACGGCGGATCTTGATTTTCGCGGCGCCCTGACGGACATCGCATCGCTCCGCAGGCACGTTGACTCCTTCTTTGACACGGTGATGGTCATGGACAAGGACGCTGACGTGAAGAACAACCGCCTGGCGCTCCTCGCGGGCATCACGGGCCTGTTCTCGGGGATCGCCGATTTCTCACGGCTCGTGTTGAGCACGGAAGAAAAATAGATCATCTATGGTAATCATGGATGAACACGGATAAGCAGGGATGTCGACAAAAGGGATTCCCAGGAAGCTTTGTTGATTTTCTGTCTTGCTGAGTTCGTCTGCGGTTGCTAACTATTTCCAGGGAGGGACAGTCACATGGCTACGGCGAAGAAATACGTATATTTTTTCGGCAGCGGAAAAGCTGACGGGACGGGGGCGATGAAAGACCAGCTCGGCGGGAAAGGCGCCGGCCTCGCGGAGATGACCAACGCCGGAGTTCCCGTGCCTCCGGGCTTTACGATCACCACCGAGGTCTGCAACCTCTTCTATGAGCTGGGCAAGAAGGTGCCCAACGGCCTTGACGGGGAAATGCGCGAGTACATGAAGAAGGTCGAGAACGCGCTGAGCGGAAGCTTCCTGTTCGGCGACACCGCCCGCCCGCTGCTGGTGTCGGTACGCTCGGGCTCGAAGTTCTCCATGCCGGGCATGATGGACACGGTTCTGAACCTGGGCTTGAACAACCAGACCATCCAGGGTCTGATCCGAAGGACCGGCAACGAGCGGTTTGCCTGGGACGCCTACCGCCGGTTCATCCAGATGTTCGGGAACGTGGTGATGGGCATCGAGAAGGACCAGTTCGAGCACATCATCCACGAAGTCAAGAAAAAGAAGCGGGTGAGCCTCGACATCGATCTGAACGCCGAGGACCTGAAGGGGCTCGTCGACAAGTTCAAAACAAAGGTGAAGCAGATTACGAAGCGCGAGTTCCCGCAGGATCCCTGGGAGCAGCTCATGATGGCCAGGGACGCGGTCTTCGGCTCATGGAACAATCCGCGCGCCATCACCTACCGCAAGCTGAACGACATCCCGGGAAATCTCGGAACGGCCGTGAACGTTCAGGCCATGGTGTTCGGCAACATGGGCGATACGTCGGCGACGGGCGTGGGCTTCACGCGGGACCCTTCCACGGGCGCCAAGGAGTTCTACGGCGAGTACCTGACGAACGCCCAGGGCGAGGACGTGGTGGCCGGCATCCGGACGCCCCACCCGATCGCTGACCTCGAGAAGGAGATGCCCCAGGTATACCGGCAGCTCCGGGACATCACGTCACGGCTCGAGAAGCACTACCGTGATGTGCAGGACTTTGAGTTCACCGTGCAGGAAGGCAAGCTCTTCATGCTCCAGACCCGCACGGGAAAGCGCACCGCCCAGGCGGCGATCAAGATCGCTGTTGACATGGTGAGCGAGGGCCTCATCTCCAAGGAGGAGGCCGTGCTCCGCGTCGAGCCCGCCTCGCTGGACCAGCTGCTCCATCCGATCATCGATCCCAAGGCGAAGATAACGGTGATCGCCAAGGGCCTACCCGCGTCTCCCGGCGCCGCTTCCGGGACGGCGGTCTTCACTGCAGACGAGGCCGTGAAGTGGGCCAAGAAGCGCCCGGTCATCCTGGTCAGGCCTGAAACGACGCCCGACGACATTCACGGTATGGACGCGGCAAAGGGCATCCTGACGGCACGCGGCGGCATGACCTCCCACGCGGCGGTCGTGGCCCGCGGCATGGGCAAGCCCTGCGTGGCCGGCTGCGAGTCCGTCAAGGTCGACCTCAAGGCCGAGAGATTCACCGTCGGGAAACACACGGTCAAGGTGGGCGATTACATCACGATCGACGGCGGCACGGGCCGCGTCATTCTCGGCAAGGTGCCGACCAAGGACCCCGAGGTGAGCGGCGACTTCGGAACGCTCATGCAATGGGTCGACGGGATCAGGACCATGGGCGTCCGGGCGAACGCGGACATCCCGCGCGACGCCAAGATGGCACGCCAGTTCGGCGCCGAGGGCATCGGGCTCTGCCGCACGGAGCACATGTTCTTCGCCGAGGAGCGCCTGCCCATCGTGCAGCAGATGATCCTCGCCGATACCACGGAAGCGCGCGAGAAGGCGCTGGCCAAGCTCCTGCCCATGCAGCGTTCGGATTTCAAGGGCCTCTTCGAGACCATGGACGGGTACCCGGTCACCGTGCGCCTCCTCGACCCGCCGCTCCATGAATTCCTGCCGAAGCGCGAGGACCTCATGGTCGAAGTCGCGGTGATGCAGGCCAAGAAGGCGCCCCAAGCGTCGATCACGAAGAAGGAGAAGCTGCTCCAGCGCGTCGAGGCGCTCCATGAGCTGAACCCCATGCTCGGCCACCGCGGCTGCCGCCTCGGCATCGTCTTTCCGGAGATCACGCGCATGCAGACGCGGGCCATCATCGAGGCGGCCTGCGAGGTCGTCAAGAAGGGCAAGAAGGTGGTACCCGAGATCATGGTGCCGCTCGTGGGCATCAAGAAGGAGCTCCAGAACCAGAAGGAACTGATCAAGAAGACCGCCGAAGAGGTGATGGAGAAGAAGGGCGTGAGGGTAGAGTATCTGATCGGCACCATGATCGAGCTGCCTCGCGCGGCCGTCATCGCCGACGAGATCGCGAAGGAGGCCGAGTTCTTCTCTTTCGGCACGAATGACCTGACCCAGACCACCTTCGGCTTCAGCCGCGACGATGCCGGCAAATTCATCGGCTACTACACGGAGAACAATATCCTCGAGAAGGACCCCTTCCAGACCCTGGACCAGGAAGGCGTGGGCGTCCTTGTCAGAATGGGCGTCGAGAAAGGCCGCAAGACCAGGCCCAACCTCAAGGTCGGCATCTGCGGCGAACATGGCGGCGATCCGGTCAGCGTCGAGTTCTGCTACAAGACCGGGCTCAACTATGTGAGTTGCTCCCCCTTCCGCGTGCCGATTGCGCGGCTCGCGGCGGCCCATGCCAAGCTCAAGGAAAAGGGAGTGGGCGGATCGGTATCGAAGTAAGCGATGCGTGCAGGAAATGGATCGAAGGGCGGCTGAATAAGCCGCCCTTTTTTTGTTCATGAAAAGGATGTGCCACGGAGGCGAAGGGGCGCGGCGAAAAACCGGATCAGACGCGGACAGACGCGAATGGAGAAAAACTGCGGCCGCAAGGAATTCAACGAGCGGACGAGCCCCTGATAGGCAATGGCGTCCGGGGAAGCGGTTATCTCCGCTTGTACCGGCCCATCAGTTCCCCCTGCGCGAGGACGTGGCCCTTCATCGCCTTCTCCAGAGCCGCCTTCGTTGCGCCGGAGCCGAGGTCCAGCATGGTATCCAATGCATACATTTTGAAGAAATAACGGTGCGTTCCCGGAGGAGGACAGGGGCCGCCGTACGAGGTCTTCCGGAAATCATTGGTCCCCGGCTTCGCGCCGGCTGGCACGCTGTTCTCCTTGATTTCCCGCATCGCCGGGTCAATGTTCCAAAGGACCCAGTGGACCCAGGTGCCGTTCGGAGCGTCAGGATCATCCATGATGAGCGCCAGGGACTTCGTCCCCGCAGGGACATTGCCTATGGCCAGGGCGGGGTTCACATCCTGGCCGTCACAGGTGAACTTTGACGGGATGAGCTCTCCGGTCCTGAAGGCCGGGCTCGTGATCGTAAGCGGTTCCATTGCGATACCCTCCGTGGGCAGGGTGCCTGCCGTAAGGTGAACAGCGAGAAGCTGAAGCACGAATGCGATGTCGGTCGCCCGCATGGGTTCCCGTTCTCCTTTTTCCTTCTTACCTGAATGATAGCACACTCCGGAACGAATTACGGCAGCCACCGACCTTCGCGCACCGTACATCCCAAGGGCAGAGGGAGGGGATCTCAAAGTCCATTTCTCTGTCCGCTCTTTTACAGCCGTCCCGGCTTATGGTATACTGGTGTGCGGTTCAGAGAGGTCATGATGATTCCCGACGAAAAATACATGCGCATGGCGCTCCGGATTGCCGAGAAGGCCAGGGGACGGACCAGTCCGAATCCCATGGTCGGCGCCGTAATCGTCAAGAACGGCAGGGTGATCGCCTCGGGCTATCACCGGAAGGCGGGCGAACCCCATGCCGAGGCGAACGCGCTCATGAGAGCCGGCTCTTCGGCAAAAGGCTCGACCTTGTATGTCACGCTCGAACCGTGCTCGCATACGAACAAGCGAACGCCCCCCTGTTGTCCGCTCGTTGTTGAAACGGGGATCAAGCGGGTCGTCGTGGCGATGATCGATCCCAATCCGAACGTATCCGGAGACGGCATCCGGCGGCTCAGGAAAGAGGGCATCCAGGTTACGACGGGCGTGCTTGAGTCCGAGGCAAAAAAACTGAACGAGGCCTTTGTCAAGCATGTGTCGTCGCGCATGCCCTTTGTGACACTCAAGCTGGCCCAGACCCTGGATGGCAAGATCGCGACCTCGTCAGGAGAATCGAAATGGATCACCGGAGAGCAGGCCCGCAAGGAAGGACACAAGCTTCGCGATTCTCATGATGCCATTCTGGTCGGGATCAATACCGTCCTGAGCGATGATCCATCGCTCACTACCAGGGTCCCGGGCGGGAAAGACCCGGTCCGCGTCATCGTCGACAGCTCGCTCCGCATCCCGCTGAATGCCCGCGTGCTGACCCAGAAGTCTCCGGCCAGAACGGTTCTTGCGACGCTCTCCGGATCGACACGCAAGATCGGCAAGCTGCGAAAGTCCGGCGCGGAAGTTATCCGGGCCAGGAGCAAGAACGGCCGCGTGGACCTGCGGGATCTCATGCGGAAGCTGGGCAGGATGGGCATCATGAGCATTCTCATCGAAGGCGGGTCCGAGGTCAATGCTTCGGCGTTGAAGGCGGGCATCGTGGATAAGGTCGTCCTGTTCGTAGCCCCGATACTCATGACCGGGAGCGATTCGATCTGCTCGGTCGGCGGTTCGTCGCCCCTGAGGCTTGCTCATGCGGTAAGGCTCAGGGACCTTTCCTGCAGCAAGGTCGGCGACGACCTGATGATCGAAGGCTACACGCGGTATCCAGGAACGAGAGCTGAGTAAAGGACGGCAGGACATGCGGGTCTGACAGCCGTTCCCGTGTTGTCACGTGAATAGCCCAGCATTCTTTATGAATGTCCAACGGTGAGTTCGACCGAGAAAGACTGCAGGAAGGGATCCAGGTACAGGAAGACGGGGATCATTTGCGTTCGTTCTCAAGGCGGGAGGAGGCCCGGGCGATCAGCGTTTCATGGATGACATGTCGATTGGCGGCGGCACCATCAGCTCCTGGGCCCGCCGGCAGACCGCATCGGCAGCATCGATCATCTTTTGTTCGCTGTCGATCTTATGGTCGGGCAGACCCACGACTCCGATGCTCATAGTGACGTTCGTTGCGTCGGGCCACGTAAACGGGTGGTTCGCCACGGCCTCGAGGATCCGTGCCGCGGCCTGGAGTGCATCGTTGCGGATCGTGTTCGGAAGCAGCACGATGAAGGCTTCTCCAGACCACCACGCAGCGGTATCCACTTCCCGTATCGTTTTCTGAACAAGCCCGATGATCGCCTTAACCAGGCCTTCGTCGGCCCTGCGCATCATCTTCTGACCGTCCAGGTTGATCAGCATGCAGCTCATCTGCTGTTGAAAGCGTACGGCCCTCTTGAACTCCTTAGAAAACATCGCCTCGAATTGTGGACGCCCGAACAGTCCCGTCGCGGGATCGTCGACAGTATCTCCCGTGCCAGCGAACGAAAGAATCGGAGGCGACCGATTATCCTGATGTAACTCTGACTGTTTTT
Source organism: Nitrospirota bacterium (assembly GCA_035516965.1). NCBI lineage: Bacteria > Pseudomonadati > Nitrospirota > Nitrospirota bacterium. The sequence continues at coordinate 10,165 of DATIZR010000028.1, read as the reverse complement.
CCGGATTCGATCCTCGTCCGTGAGAGGGCGCCGGTTCAGGTTTTCGAATGTCTTCCGGGCCCTGTTTGGAGATCAGCATCAAGTCAGCCGGAGGCACTGCATGAAGAAAGGGGCCGGGCTTCACGTTTTGTTCGGGTGTCAATTCCCGTTTCCGTGCCGCTGCTGATGCAGGCTGAGAACGGTGGGCCGGCGGCGCATTCGGAACGAGTTTCAGATTCGGCTTGGGTGTCTGCTGCATCACGGTGATCAGGGCCGGACGCGGCTCCGGGAACTGGATTGTTGCCCCGTTCGAACCCTGTTGTGTGGCATCAACGGTCGGCATCGGTCTCAGGCGCTGTTTCACATCCTGCTCCACAGCGACCGTCTTTCCGTTGAGCACACACGCGATGCGGTTCCTGAGTTCGCTTCCGGTGTACGGTTTCGCCAGATAATCGTCGGGACCATACGCTTTGTCTGCCATATGCTCCGGCGTATACCCCCGCGCGGTGATCAGGATGATCGGAATGGAGCGTGTATCAGGCCGCTTCCTGAACCGATGGCAGAGATCAAGGCCCTCGATGTCGGGGAGCGCAACATCGAGGAGGATCAGATCGATGACTTCCTGCCGAGTTATTGTGAGCGCAGTAAGGACAGAACCGCTCACGAAAACCTTGTAGCCGTTCCCCTCAAGGAGGCGCTGGGTGTCATTTCCCCGCGTCAGTGTAGATTGTATAAGCAGGATAGTTTGCTTTTGCATGTGATCGGCTCATGAAGCCCCAGCGAATTCCTCACTCCCATCGTCACTTCGGAAGAACGCGGTGTTGGCGACGGGGGCAGGCTGTTCAAAAGCGCACGGGGCGAATAGAAACACATAAAAAATACCATAAACAAACTTTAATTGTCAATATATTTGATGGGGTATTTTCAGGGTACTACGGCAATCCATCCTGCACTACTGTCCGGTGGCCCACTTGGCGGCTTCCCGCACCGTTGCCTGGTCGAACTTGAGCCGCAGTTTGATGAACGGGCCGGCGGCGGTGAACTCGGATTTCGAAAAATCACGGTCCCTATATCCGGTCATGTTATATCCGATGCTCATCCACAGGTTGGTGCTTAAGGTCACGCCCACCGAGAGGGCGCTTCCATACTGCTTCTGGTCGGCACTCCACGAGCGGAGCGTGCTGCCGCGGAGACCCACATCCAAGCGCTTGGTGATGTCGTAACGGCCCTCCAGACCGATCAGGTCCGTATAGCCATGGAAGTCCTGGCTGTCTATGGTTTCTCCGACGTACTTTGCTCCGTACTGCAGTGAGACCTGCCCCATGTTGGGAACCTTGTAGTTTGCACTCAGGTTGTTGACCACGCGGCGGTTGTTGTACGCTGCGGACACGAAGTCCTCCTGCTCTTCAACAATGAGATCAAGGCGGTCGAGGATGATCCATCGGGCCTGGGGCGGGCGGTAGGCGAAGCCCAGACGCAGGTCCTCGTTCTTTTTGCTGGATCCCGTTATTCCGTCGGTCCGGAATCCCTGGAACGCTCCGGCCAATCCCCATCCCGGCATCAGCTCGCCGTTGGCACCCGTGAACATTCCGATCCTCCGTTCAAGGTCCGAGACGCGGTGTTCGATCCTGCCGGTCCAGGACCAGTGTTCCTGGCGGTATCCCGCGCCGAGCGTCACGGCCGTAAAGTCTTCGCCTCCTGAAGCGGGCGGCACGTTGGGGTTCGGCAGGAACGTTTCCGAATGATGGATCGTAGACGACCTGTCGAGCCCGGCATCAACGCTCCATTCCTTGCTGATCTGCCAGCTCTGTTTGAGCCCCGTGGTGGAAAAGAGCCGGGTCCCGGATTCGGTCGCCTGCTGCTCCATGGTCGAACCGATCTGTGCGCCCGTCCAGGGCGAGGATCGCAGACCCACCCGCGTCGTCGCCGTGCTCCGATCGTCGCCCCTGGTGAGTTCCTCGTCGACGAAGAGGGTCGAGCTCGTATTCAGCCTGTAGTCGGCTCCCATGGTCGTCCGCGTGGGGTAATCGGCGTTCTCGCCGCGGCCGCCAACCGTCTCATCGTGCTGGAGTCGCAGGGTCAGGCGGTCATTCGCGCGGTACCGGATCCCTCCGAATATCTGGTCCGACTCCTCGACCATGCCGGTGCTGAAGGAATCCTCGGCATGCCGCAGCCCGGCGAAGTATTCCGAGCCCGAGGCGGCGTACCTGCCCTGAAGCTCGCCGACGTCGCGGACGGCGCCGGTGCTCAGGGTCTCCTGCCGGAAGGCCGAGCTCCTGAGGCTGGCCGCTTCCGTGAAGCGGTAGGCGAGATCGACGCCCATCTTGCGCGTTCCGGATTCACTCACATTCTGCTGTCCCAGGCCGAAGCCCTGCTCCTCCTCGCGCACGTAGACCTTACCGTCGAACCGGGCAGACTGGTGGGTCACTTCCGTAAGATACGCGGAGGCCGTACCGCCGGCCAGGGGATCGTTGTTTCTCGTCTCGGCGATCTCGGCCCTGGCTTTTGTCGTCTCGCTCAATTTCACGGTCGCATCGGTCCCGATCAGGTCCGAGGCTCCCCCGACCTGACCCTCGTGGATGTACGTGCCGCCAACTTCGACGCGGTTGTCCATGAGCCGGACCGCGCCCCGGCCTCCATAATTATAGGACAGGTCCGATGCGTCGAATGACTCGTAGGCTGCCACGATGTAAATGGGGTTAAAGTTGCTGTCCCGGTTGAAGACCGGCGACTTGAAGAATAGCGTGCCCGAGTCGTAGTCGATCGTGTAGTCAAGATAACGGCTGAGCTGCTGGGTGGAGAGGATCACCTCACTGTGGAAACGGTCACGGGTCTCGATAACGATCGTTTCCGAGTTGATGACGATGTTCCTGCGCGAAAGCCGGTACAGGCCGGACGTTCCGTCGCCGGGGATCTCGTCCCGGACGAAGGCCTGGTTCGTCTCGCTCGCGAACACGGTGGCGTCCGCCTTGTCGCTCTTCAACTCGGACTTGAACCCCGTGAAGTTCCTGCTGTACCGGGAGAGCTCGGTGACCGTGAGTCCGGTGTCGTAATCGCCGAAGAGCGCGTAGAACTGGTCGCGCTCGAGCTTGATGTAGATGCGTTTGGCGCTCGCCGCGTCGTAGTGCGTATCCGTGGAATCGCCGTAGAGCGTGTAGTACTTGTTGGGATCGATGGTCTGGTACATGCTCCGGTTGCCCGTCGCGTTCGCCGCTGAGCTTTCGTAGGCCGCCGTCAGCAGCCACTCACCCTTGATCTGGCCCTTGGCATAGAACGCCACCCTGCCGTCGTTATAGTACCGGTCTTCTGCCCCCGAGTTGGCCATGGTCTCCATGTTGCCCGTCACCCGGTTGTACCCCGCGGTGCCTTCTGCAAGGCCCACGAGGATCCAGTCGCGGACTTCGGGTTTGAGCCAGACGCGCAGTTCCTGGGTGCTATTCTCGAAGGTCAACCGCAGGACCGCCTGGCCGGTCTGGGTCGTGGGGGCGAGTTCGATGAGCGCGATGCCGTTTTCGCCCACTTCATACTTCAACCGGTCCGTGGCCGCGGCCGTGAGGGGAGACTGTTGGAGTTCCTGGACCCGCTTCTGCGGCAGATAGGGCGGGTCCACCACGTAGTCTTCCCGGATTCCCTCCAGCGCAGGACGGCTGTCCTTGTCGAACAGACGGACGGCGATCACCGACGGAGTTCTGCCGTCGGCGATCAGGCGGGAGCGTTCGGGCACGAGCTCCGCCCGTACCGGCCGGCCGGAATAATGGATGATACGCTCTACGCGGCCCGTTTCCGCACCGGACGCATCGAGCAGGACGGCCTCGAACCGGTTGTCCCCGTCAAAGAGATGGATGCCCTTCCAGACGCTGACCGCCAGCGTGTTGTCCGCCTTTCTTGCGGTTCCCTCGAAGTAGATTCCCTCCACCTCAGCCCCGTTTTGCAGGAGCCTGACGCGCGAGCCCGGATCATGCTTGATCGCGATCTTTGTGTTTGCGATCACGGGAAGACGTCCCTCAGCAGGCCAGAGCCACGCCGTTCCGGGCTGTGCGGTCTCGAGCCATGCGGCATCGTATTCCGGCATCGTCTTCGGGTCCATCGCGGGCGGGTCAACACCGGGGGCCGCGGACTTCCAAGCCCGGCCGGCCGGCAGGCCCCGGGTGGCAACAACTTTCATGCCGCTGCTGTCATTGTTGCCATGCAGCTCCGCGGTATAGATGATCTGTTTCGTTTCGACCTGCAGCTCGACGCGGCGATTCAGCGTGCGTCCCTTTGTGGTCTTGTTCGTCGCCACGGGCTCATCGGGTCCCTTCCCGATGATCGTGACCCGGTCGTCCGGGAGTCCGAGGGCCTTTGCAAGATACGCTGCGATAGTCTCGGCGCGCGCGCGCGACAGGACGTAATTGTCCGCGAATTTTTTCCTGCCGCCGTGGAGGATCGGCAGAGAATCGGTGTGACCGGTCACCGTGATGCGCTCCACGACGATGCGGTCCATGTTCTTGGCGATGCTGTCGAGCTGTTTCCTGTCCGCCTCCGTAAGCGCAGCGCTGAGCGAAGCGAAGCGGGGACGGAGCACGATGTCGGGCACGGATTGATGCTGTTCGATCATGACGCGATTGATCGTCGTTTCCACGACAGGTGTGCGCACGTTCCTGGCCCTTGGCGTGTCCGCCATGAGCACGGCCCGCGTGGTCAGTTCTCCGGCGGGGCCCCCGACCGGGACCAGCGCTTCGAACCGGATCGTTCCTTCCCAGCCTGCGGTTGCCTCGGGTATCCTGAACGTGACCGCCCCCCCCGTGATCTGCGGGTCGTCGACGGGAGAGGCGTTCAGCGCGCTGGTCGCTGGAAGGTAGGTTGCTCCCTCCGGCAGCATGACGGTCACGCGCAGGTCCCGTGCCGGCACTGAACCCGCATGGAGCGGGACCGCGTAGGAGATGACTTCCTTGCCGGCCTCGGCGCGCGTGCCGGTGCCGCCCGTCTTCAGGGCCGAGCGGAGCTCGATGCCGATCTCGCCCGTGGTGTCCGGCTTCGGTACAAGATGAAAATCGGCGCGCCAGAGCGTGCCGCCCTGGAGGTCGACGAACTGCGAGAAAGCCCGGTTGGAGAAGGCCGTGTTGTCCTCGCAGAGCCCGACCTCATACTCTTCCGGGACGGTCACTGTGTCGAGCTGCACCACGTGGGACCCGGGTTTTACGGCAGGGAAATGGAACTGTCCGTTCTTGTCGCTCACGACCGACGTGCCGTCCTCGAGGTAGATCCTGACGCCGGCCAGGCCGTCTCCCGGGAGCGCCGGGTCGCCGCATCCGTCTATGACCACGCGGCCGGCAATGGTAGCCGTGCTATGGAAGAGGTCCTCGACGATCTGGACCGTTGCTGTCGCAATATTCGAGGAGGCCCCCAGGGAACTGACGGCAGAGGCCATGTTGATCGCCGTCCCGGGCCTGGCTCCTGCCGTGACCCCGGTCACATAGGTGATCGTTGCCGTGGCTGACGGAGCGAGGTCTCCGACCGCAAAGGTGAGGCCGCGGCCGTCGGGGGAGACAGCAGGGTCGGCGAGCAGCACGCCGTTTATACGGGCCGATCCCTTCTGATACCGGAACCCCGGAGCGAGCCGGTCAACAACGGACACAGCAGGCGCGATTGCGGAGGAGACGGTATTCTCCAGAATGAGCGTGTAGGGGACGAAATCGCCGGTTGCCGCGGTGGCCTTGCCGGCTGTCTTCATAAGCCACAGACCTCCCGAAACAGGGTCGATGGGAACATCGATGCGGACGGCCGGGCCCGCATTCACGATAAATGCGTCGCCCCGCGAACCTGGCACGATCGCGAAGGGGCCTCCCGGCAAAGTCTGGATGAACGATGTGGGAACGCCCGACGGCGCCCGGTATCCATTGGGCGGCGTGACGGTCAGGCGGTACTGGCCGGGCCTGATGAACGGGAAGCGGAACCCCCCCGGCGTAAACACATACGCCTTGCCGCTGCTGTCCGCGGCGGAGCCTCCCGAGATGACGCTCGACGGGAAGGATGAAACACCGTCATCGCCGAACACGGTCGCCGGCAGATTGGTTGCCGAGTCGATGATCGTGACTGTCGCCCCATTCACCGGCTGGCCCGTCATGCTGTCGAAGACCAGGCCGAGAGGGTCGACCAGCGCCCATGCGGAATGGGCATCCGTGTTGTCGGCGACGTCGGTGTAGGAGGCGGTCACCATCGAGGCCGTAGTTACGTTCAGGGTGCCGTTTCCGCTCGCGGAGGGTCCAGGACCTGTCTGGATATATCCGGTGAACACGCCGGTGTTCGGACCTGTCTCCGTGATCCGGAGCACCTCGCTGTCGCCGGTCGCGTTGTCCCGGATCGTGACGATCACCGTGTCCGCAACTGCGGGGTTGAGGTTTTGGTCATGGTCGGTCAAGCGGATGAACACGGGCTCGCCAGCGTGGTACAGTGTCACCGGGACCAGGGGGAGCGGGTTTGCGAGATTGATCGGCGCGCCTCCGGCGGCCATCGGCGGCGCCTCAGGGACAAAGGGGCCGGCTGACGCACCGCTGGTGCTGTACGCGGTCGGCCCGACCACGACATTCTGGGCGCCGGGCGCGGAAGGAGCATACTGCATGAGTTCGATTGTTGCCGTGGTTCGTGACGCGATGGTGGTAACCGATGTCATGTTGGAATTGGCCGTTAGCGGGCCGCCCAGGGACCCATACATGAACGTGACCGTCGCGACATTGTTGATGACCGTGCCGGCAGGGGTTGCTGCGCCGGCGTTGGAATGGAGCAGAGAAGTAAATGCAAGTATAAAGACGAATAAGAAAATGAGTGCGGATGAAAAACGGGGGGCCGCTCCCGATTCAGGGCGCACTGCGCCTGTTCGGGCTATAAGCGCCGCCAGTGCTGCCCTGTATTTCAGAAGCCGGCCCCGCATGGATAGACATCATGCTCCCTGCCCCGGAAAAGGGCAGGGAGCGCTAAGCCTCCTACTGGATGACCACCTGGTACTTGATGGTCGCGCTGCTGCTGGCAGGAATGGTGAGGCCTGACACGGTCACGGTATTAGCACCGGTTATGCCGAAGTCGACGCCGTCTCCATCGTTGGTGTTCGTTTTGCACACAGCATTCACGACGACTCCTAACCCCGCGCCGCAGTTGTTGCTGCCATCGAGAAAAGCCGTATTAAAAGCGATGTGCCCGTTGGTGATTTCCGTATTCAGATTGTCCGAGATGGCCACGCTCGTCGCCGGCTGGGAGCCCGTGTTCGAGACCTGCACGGTGTAGGTAAGGACTGCCCCGGGAATCGCCTTGGGGCTCGAGGTCCCGTTGATCGGATCGGAGTACACGACCGACGTCTTCGTTACGGCTATGGTTGCCGTTGATACGGTATACGTCCCGGTCGCTGAGTGCTGACCGTCATGAAGGGCGTCAGACGTACCGGCAGCATCGGCAAACACAACGGCCGTTCCGCTTCCGGCAGCGCCGCCCGGCTGGGTCGTTACCGTTGTCGTGCCGGCGTTCGTGGTCTGAGCAACCAGTGCATAAGGCGCCGTGCTCCCGTTCGTCTGGGTCCAGCCGGTTGCAGGAGCATCCGCTACGAGCAGCACCGTGTAGGTCGCGTCGGAGGCGAGACTGCCGAAGGTGGTTGCATCGGCATACAGCGTATCACCGCCATCCACCAGGCCGTTATTGTTGTTGTCCTTGTAGAACCTGATATTGTTCATGGTATTCCCCAGCGCAACGGCTGAAAGAGCGTAGTTCTGGGTCGCATTGCCGTTGTTCGTAACGGTAAATACCATGACGGCGGTCGTGCCTGTCTGGCCTGCCACGATGTTGGAGCCCGTGATATTCTTCACGGTCTGGTTGACCTTGATGTCCACTTTGAAGGACGTGGACCCGCTCACTGCGCTCTGGGTGACGCCGCTGACCACATAGCTCACGGTCGCGGTATTGCTGATCGTCGTGTTGGCTGCCGTCCCCGCCGCCTGGGCCAGCTGCGGCATGATGAGGGCGAAGGCTGCTATACAAAGGACGATCGCCAGCTTATTCAAATGCATCGTTCTCATGTCTGTCTCCTTTTTTTATAGTTGAGAATCGTTCTCGTATTCCGTTCCTTGTGTTCGAAATCGTTCATGTCTGTCCTCCTTCGTTTTATTGTTCAGGGATCGTTCTCATAAATATGATTGGGCCTCCACCTCCTCGCGTTCTCTGTTCTCTTTTCCATGGCGTAATCCTCCATTTCAATATCGGTTGTTATTTTTCAGACAACCCTTATTTGAGCCTTGCGCGGAACGCAGCGCTGCCTGCTGCGCCTGGAGCCAGGGGCTTGAGCAGGGTCCATCTGATGTTCGTGATGTCCTCCGCGCCGGCGCTGCGCACCTTGCCGTCCTTCGCGGTCACCGTGAGCTTGTCCACGGAAGCGAAGGTCTTGCCGTTGTCCGCCGAGAATTCGATGCGGCAGTCCTTTCCCTCCGCTGACCCTGCCACGTAGACCATGTGCTCGGGAACGGGGTTGGTGACGACCACGCCTGTTGCCGGATCTTTTCCCGTATTCGTGTACGTCGTGGTGAAGATGACGACGTCGCCGGGGATGACCTTTACCTGGGAAACGTCCTTCCGCTTCGTCTCCATTTCGCCCTTCGCGTTCTTCTCCATGACATCGACTTCCGCCGCTGATTTCAGCTGGATCGCGCTTTTCTGGGCGAAGGCCGCCGCGGGCATGAGAAGTAGAACTACTATTGCCGCCTGCACAACTGTTTTCATCTTGTATCCCTCCTTTAGTATTTTTTCCATATGGACACCGTGTTCAATTCACCTGCACCTTGTAGGTCACGGTAAAATTGGCGTTGCCGCCGTTCAGAACCCCCGTCGGGATGATCTGGACGCCTTTGATGTTCGGGTCATAGCCGGTCGATGGCGTATACGTGAACGGCGGTCCGCCGCCGGCCTGGTTCGAGTACGTTACATTCGTTGCGTAGTTCCATGTCAGCCCGCAAGCGGGCGCGGCACTGCATGAGAAGGTCACTGAGTTGGAAGGAGTCGGGTCGATGTACATCGTGGTATTGGCAGGTATCGGATCGGTCATCGCTATGGAGCTGCTGTCCGCAGTGCCCGAGCCGCTGTTCGTGACGGTGATCGTATAGAGCATCACCGCTCCGGGGATGGCCTTGGGGTTGCTCGTGCCGTTGATGGGATCCGAGCTGACCACGACCGATTTCACGACCACGAGGCTCGGGAACAGGGCTACCACGGGGAACGTACCGGTCCTGTTGTCCGAGGGAGGCACCGGGATTTCCGTGAGCAGGCCTTCCTGCGCGGTTACGGTAAACGTCCACGACCCGTTGGGCCCCGAGGATGGGAGGGTGGTGTACGCGTATTCAAAGACCTTGGTCGCCGCTCCCGAGTCGAACACCTGGGTCATGACGGCATTGTTCACCACGACCGTGTTATTGGTGTTCTTGATCGTGACCGTTGCCGAGGTAATGTCGTAGCTCCCGAAGGGGTCGCTTACGGTCGCGCGTGTGTAGATCGTGGTGCCGGGGCTGAAGTAGGCGGGTACCGTTGTGCCGGGATAGGCCGTGCTGTACGCGTTGACGCTCATGACCGTGATGACGTTCTGGCACGGCAGGTTGATGAGGGATCGGCTGGAACCATAGGCAGGGTAGACCCTGACGGTTCCCGCCGTATTGTTCTTTACGCCGAGTTTCCAGGAACTGCCCGTAGGGCAGGTCTGATTCACTCCGTTCAGCGACAGGCTGAATACCTCGGCCGTCTGCGTTCCCAGGGCGGCGATGCTGAGGCTGCCGCTCGAGATCGACGTGCCGCCGGAAGAGCATGCCAGGGAAACCGCGACGGTCGTGGCGGCGGTGCTCGTCAGGTAGAGCGTGACGGGAATCGTGTTGCTGATCGAGGTGGCGAGGGTCTCCTGGGACTGGAGTACGGGACTCAGCGTCCATGTCTGAGTTGCGCCTGAAGCAAGTGCAATATTCCCCGGCACGGGGTTCGTCGGGACCGGCGTTCGCGAAAGTTTGTAGGCCGGTGTGGATGTGCTGTCATACAGGTAGAGCGATTTGTTTCCAGTCGACGGTACCTGTGAGACCGAGACCGTGATCGTTGGTGCTGTAGGCGTCCCTCCGATGTTTCCCGGGTTGCTGATTGTTGCTGAGTTGTTGATCAGCGTGCCCGCAGCGGTCCCGTTCGCGATGGTTAC
>DATIZR010000027.1 GCA_035516965.1 Nitrospirota bacterium | reverse complement strand
GTTGATATTGGTCCTGCCCTGACCCTCCGCAAAAGAATACAGTTGATTGGCGCCTGACTGGTCCGGCCAGCTGACGGTCAGGATATAAGGCGGCGTCAAGCCATTAGTATTTACCACGAATTGTCCGTCGGTTCTCGTCGTGGTCGTCACGACCTTCGGGGGGACCGATGCGTCCCTGAGCGTTACCGTGCCAGAGATCGGCGCTCCAAAAGCGGCCACTCCCGTTACCGCGTTGGCCGTCACTGCATGGTTCACGTTGCTTGAGCCACATCCGGCCATTATGATACCGAGCATCATTGCACACACCGCGAAAATAGCGTTGATCTGTTTCCTCATTTTCATCTCCTTCTTCAATTTCGTCCTCTGTGCCTTGCCGGTCACAGTACTGCTCCTTGTATCTTGATCTGTCGTTCCTGTCACTGCATTTGACTCATGTTCCGATCCGTTATAGCAAGGCAGATGCCATGCATGCCTTGATGCTATTATCTTGTTGATAAACCATGCAAAACATATTTTAACCAGAGATGATCCGTCTTTTGTTGTACTGTAAATTGTATGGATTTTCAAACGATTCTTTATCACGCAGGGGGTGGGGAAAAGGGCAGAGACAAAACGAGTGCAATTCCAGTTAGTTGTGCAGGCTCTTTGGTGTACTTTCAATTGTATGGATTTTCCACCGGCTCTTTTTACGAAGGAAAATAAAAATGGCAGAGATAAAATGACGGCAATTCCACCCAGTTGTACACCTTCAACATACAGCGGTGTATAAGTTTATTGCCTATGGTTGTCTTCAGTCTTGGCGCAGAGAGCGCCTTCTTAGCTTCAGCCGATGACCCCGCTCATGGCAATAAAAAAGCCCATGCCGGAACATATTGGCATGGGCTTTTGCATTTCGATGGCTTATTGTTTCTTAGAACACTCCCTTGACCTTTCCCGTCTCCACATCAACATCCACGCGGCGATATGCCGGGTCTGAAGATGTGCCGGGCATGAGCGTGATGGTGCCGGCGACGGGGACCACAAAGCCCGCGCCCTTGTAGGTCAGGATGTCGCGGATGCGGAGCCTCCAGCCCTTGGGCACCCCTTTCAGGTTCGGATTGTCCGTGAGCGAGAGATGGGTCTTCACCATGCAGACGCCCATTTTCGCCAGGTCGGGATCGGCTTCCATCTTCTTGGCCTTGGTCTCCGCCTCGGGCGTGTAATCAACGCCGTCCGCGCCGTACACCTCCGTCGCGATCAACTCGATGCGCTTCCTGAGCGGCGTGGTGAGCTCGTAGAGGAACTTGAAGTCGTTCTTCTCGTTGCACGCATCGATCACGGCGTCGGCGAACTCGAGCGCTCCGTCGCCGCCCTTTTCCCAGTGGCGGGACAGGGCAACGCGGGCTCCTGCCGCCTCGGCGAGCCGCCTGACGGCCTTGATCTCGTTGTCCGTGTCGGTGTAGAAGGCGTTGATGCAGACCACGGGGTTGATGCCCGCCTTCTTGACGGTCCTGATATGGTGGATCAGGTTCTCGCAGCCCTTCTCGACCCAGCCCACGTTCTCGCCCTTGTATTCGTCGGGCATGGGCTTGCCCGGCACCGGGATCGGCGCGCCTCCGTGGCACTTGAGCGCGCGGATGGTGGCGACCACCACGGCCGCGTGGGGCTTCAAGCCCGACATGCGGCACTTGAGGTTCCAGAACTTCTCGAACCCGATATCGGCGGCGAAGCCCGACTCGGTCACGACGTAATCTCCGAGCTTGAGGCCCACCCGGTCGGCGATGATGGATGACTGGCCGATGGCGATGTTCGCAAAGGGTCCGGCGTGCACGAACACGGGCTGCCCTTCAATGGTCTGGAGAAGGTTCGGGTTCAGGGCCTCGACCATCCAGGCGGTCATGGCGCCGTCCACCCCGAGGTCGGCCGTCGTTACCGGCGTGCCGTCCTTGCTGTAGGCAACAACGATCCTGCCCATGCGCTCGCGCATGTCCTTCAGGTCCTTCGCAACGGCCAGGATGGCCATCACTTCCGACGACACGGCAATGGCAAATCCGGACTTCATCATGAAGCCATTCGACTTGCCGCCCATGCCGATCACGATCTCGCGCAGCGACTGCGCGCAGAAGTCGATGATCCACTTCATCTCCACGTTGTGCGGATCGATGTTCAGCCGGCGCAGTTTTCTCTTGTTGAGCTGTTCGTCGGAGTAGTTGAACTCGTGCTGCATGCGCGACGTGAGCGCGACCATGGCCAGGTTGTGGGTGTTCATGATGGCATTGATGTCGCCGGTAAGCCCGAGGGAGAAGGGCGTGAGCGGGATGACCTGAGACAGGCCGCCGCCGGCCGCCGAGCCCTTGATGTTCATGGTCGGACCGCCCGAGGGCTGGCGGATCGCGGCGATCACGTTCTTTCCGCGCTTGCCCAGACCCTGGGTGAGGCCGATGGTCGAGGTGGACTTGCCCTCACCGAGCGGCGTGGGCGTGATGGCCGTCACGTCGATGTACTTTCCGTCCGGCTTCCCCTCGAACCTCTTGAGGACCTTCTTGAAATCCACCTTGGCAATGTAGTGGCCGTAGGGAAGCAGTTCTTCCTGCGTCAGTCCCATCTTCGCCGCGATCTCCGCGATCGGCTTCATGCGCTTCTCTGAATCTTCCGCGATCTCCCAGTCTGCATGCTTCGTTGGATCCAGTGCCATTCTGTACCTCCCTCGTTGGAATTTTGATGTTGAACCGGTTTAAACTGTCCAAGCGGTCTGCACGGTTAATTCAGGCTCTGATGTTGAGTTGCGTAAGCTTCTTATTGAGCTTGAGCGCAAATTCCTGGCTGCAATGCAGGCAGCGCTGACCTATCGCTACGCCTTTTCGATCCGGACCGCGGAGACCTTGAACGACGGGATCTTTGCTATGGGATCGAGTGAGGCGTTGCTCGTCAGCATGTTGGCCGCCGCTTCCTTGAAGTGGAAGGGGATAAAGACCACGCCCTTGCCCGGACGTTTGGTCACATGCGTTTTGAGGGTGATGGACCCGCGGCGCGAGGTCACGTTCACCTTCATTCCCTCGGCAAGGGACAGGGCCTTCGCATCCTCCGGATTGATTTCGATGAACGCCTCGGGCGACACCTGGTCGATCTGCTTTACCCGCCTCGTCATGCTGCCGGTGTGATACTGGAACAGCAGCCTGCCGGTAGTGAGCAGGAACGGATACTCTTTGCCTGTCTGTTCTGTCGATGGCTTGTAGGTGACCGGCGTGAACCTGCCCTTGCCGCGCGGGAACCCGCCCTTGAACAGATACGGCGTACCCGGGTGGTCCTGGGTCGGGCAGGGCCACTGCAGGCCTCTCTCATCGATTCTCGCATAGGTCATGCCCGAAAGCGCCTGCCATGCCTTTCCGATCTCCAGGAACACCTCTTCCTCGGTACGGTACTCCATGGGGTAATTCATCCGTTTGCTCAGTTCCAGAATGATCTGCGAATCTTCCCTGGCCTGACCGGGAGGGTTCACTGCTTTCCGAACCCGCTGCACGCGCCGCTCGGTATTCGTAAACGTGCCCGACTTCTCGGCAAACACCGTGGCAGGCAGGACCACATTGGCAAGCGCCGCGGTTTCCGTCATGAAGACGTCCTGGACCACCAGGAAATCGAGCGCCTTGAGCGCCCTGATGGTGTGCGTCATGTCGGGGTCGCTGATGACGGGGTTCTCACCCATGATATACATGGCTTTGAGCGTCCCCTTTTCCGCGGCAGCGAGCATATCGGGCGCGGTGAACCCGACCTTGTCCGAGAGCTTCGCGTTCCAGAGCGTCTCGAACTTGGCCTTGAGCTCCGGGGTTGTCACGTTTTGATAGCCCGGATAGTTGTTCGGAATGCAGCCCATGTCCGTGGAACCCTGCACGTTGTTCTGGCCGCGCAGCGGGTTGACGCCGGCGGCCTCCTTGCCGAGGTTGCCGGTCAGGAGCGCGAGGTTGGCGATGGAGAACACATTTTCCGTGCCGTGCGCATGCTGGGTGATTCCCATCGTGTAGTAAATGCCGGCCTTGCCGGACCCGCCGTACATGCGGGCGGCCTTCACGATCGTTTCCGCCGGCACGCCGGTGATCTTCGACGCGACCTCCGGAGTGTATTCGTCAAGATTCCTTCTGAATGCCTCGTCAAAACCCTCGGTCATTGACGAGATGAAGTCCTTCTTGAGGAGCCCTTCCTTCACGATCACATGCATCATGGCGTTCAGGAGCGCGACGTCCGTGCCGGGCTTGTGCTGCATCCAGATATCCGCGAACCGCACGAGCGGCACCCGGCGCGGGTCGGCGATGATGATTTTCGCGCCTTTCCGCTTCGCCTTGATCATCCGAAGCGCGACGATGGGGTGGTTCTCCTTGGTGTTGGAGCCGATGATGAAGAGGACGTCGTTGTTCTCGATCTCCGCAATAGAGTTCGACATTGCTCCGGAACCGAATACGGTGGCCAGACCGGCCACAGTAGAGCTGTGTCAGTAACGCGCGCAGTGGTCGACATTGTTCGTGCCGATGCCTGCGCGTATGAACTTCTGGAAGAGATAGTTTTCCTCGTTCGTGCAGCGGGCAGAGGCGAGGCCGCCGATGGCATCCGGACCGTGTTTCGCTTTGATGGCCGAAAGCTTCTCCGCGATCAGGCCGTACGCCTCGTCCCAGGAAGCCTCCACGAACAGGCCGTCCTTTTTGATAAGAGGCGTCTTCAGCCGGTCGGGACTGGTAATGAAGCTCTGCCCGTACCTTCCCTTGACGCAGAGCCAGCCTTCGTTGATCGTGTCCCGGCGAGAGGTCACACGCACCACTTCGTTCCGCGATACGTGCAGGGTCAGGTTGCACCCGCACCCGCAATAGGAGCAGACCGACTCGACTTTTTTCACGTCCACCTGCCTGCCCTTGCCCAGCGACTGCTTGCCCATGAGCGCGCCAGTCGGGCAAATGCTGACGCACTGGCCGCAGAACTCGCAATCCAGGTCCTTCTCAAAGGCCGGCGTTACTTTGGCGGTAAATCCCCTGCCGGCGATATCGATCGCGCCGAGGCCCTGGATCTCGTCGCAGACCCGCACGCACTTGCCGCAGAGAATGCACTTTTCCATGTCGCGTTCGATGAAGGGGTTCAGGTCTTTCTTCGCATACTGGCGCCGCTCGCCGTAAAAGCGGTTCGCGCGGAGGTTGTAGAAGTAGGCCAGCTCCTGGAGCGTACAGTCACCGGCCCGGGAGCAGACCATGCAGTCGTTCGGATGGTCGGACAGGAGAAGTTCGACAACAGTCCGGCGCTGCCGCTCGATCAGCTCGTTCGATGTTTCCACTTCCATGCCCTCGGTAACCGGCGTCGTGCAGGCCGTTACCGGCCGTGGCATGCCCTTTACCTGGACCAGGCAGAGCCTGCATCCGCCGTGGGGCTCGAGCCGCGGGTCATCGCAGAGCGTCGGGATGTAGATGTCGTTGCGCCGGGCAGCATCGAGAATGGTTACGCCTTCCGGAACCGTTACCGCAATATTATTGATGGTCAGCTTTGACATAATTACCCTTTTTTTATCGCCTTGAACTTGCATTTGTCGAAGCAGGCGCCGCACTTGATGCAGAGGTCCGGGTTGATCGTATGCGGCTTTTTCTTCTCACCGGTGATGGCGCCGGCCGGGCAGACCAGGGTGCAGGCCGTGCAGCCCTTGCAGGCATCCTCGATAATACTGTATGTCAGGAGGTCCTTGCACACGCCCGCGGGGCACTTCTTATCGCGGATGTGCGCCTCATACTCGTCGCGGTAGTATTTGATCGTGGAGAGGACCGGATTCGGCGCGCTCTGACCGAGCCCGCAGAGCGAAGATGTCTTCACATCGCTGCTCAGGGTCTCGAGAAGATCGATGTCCGATGCCCTGCCCTTCCCTTCAGTGATCCGCGTCAGTATCTCGAGGAGACGCTTGGTGCCGATCCTGCACGGTACGCATTTGCCGCAGGATTCCGACTGGGTGAATTGCAGGAAGTACTTGGCCACGTTCACCATGCAGTCGGTCTCGTCCAAAACCACCATGCCGCCCGACCCCATGATCGAACCGACTTTGCCGAGCGATTCATAGTCCAGCGTAGTATCGACAATGCTCGACGGAATGCACCCGCCGGACGGCCCGCCCGTCTGGACGGCCTTGAGCTTCCTGCCGCCTTCAATGCCTCCGCCGATATCGTAGATGACCTCTTTGAGCGGGATGCCCATCGGTACCTCGATGAGGCCCGAGTTCTGGATCTTGCCGGTGAGCGCAAATACTTTTGTCCCCTTGCTCTTCTCCGTACCCATGCCCGCATACCATGCGGCGCCCTTCCTCATGATGTACGGCACATTCGCGAGCGTCTCCACATTATTGATGATCGTGGGGTAGCCCCAGAGACCTTTCTGGACGGGGAAGGGCGGCTTGGCACGTGGTTGGCCGCGCCTGCCCTCGATTGAAGCGATGAGCGCAGTCTCTTCGCCGCACACAAAGGCGCCGGCGCCGAGCTTTACCTTGATCTTGAAATCAAAGCCTTTCCCGAGGATGTTCTTTCCGAGGAAACCGCGCTCCTGTGCCTGCTTGATCGCCAGATGGAGGCGTTCAACGGCAAGAGGGTACTCGGCCCGGATGTACACGTATCCATAGGGAGCGCCGATGGCATAGGCGCCGATGACCATGCCTTCGATCACCGCGTGCGGGTTTCCCTCGACCACCGAACGGTCCATGAACGCACCGGGGTCCCCCTCGTCGGCGTTGCAGATAAGGTACTTGACGGGTCCGGGGGCTTTGATCGCCATGTCCCACTTCTGGCCCGTGGGAAATCCTGCGCCGCCCCGGCCGCGCAGACCCGAGGCCTTGATCACCTCGATGATTTCCTGGGGAGTCATGGTGGCAATGACTTTTTTCATCGCCTCGTAGCCGCCGCGGCTGATGTACGAGTCGATATCTTCGGGATCTACCTCGCCGCAGTCGGAAAGGACCACCTTGACCTGCTTGTCGTGAAACGTGTGATAGTCGGCCTTCACAAGCCATTCGTCGACAGGAGTGCCGCCGATGATATGCTCGTTCACGAGCCGGTCAACCATATCGGTCTTGATGTACTCGTAGGTGAACTTGTTCCCGTCCACGATTA
Organism: Nitrospirota bacterium; assembly: GCA_035516965.1. Lineage (NCBI taxonomy): Bacteria > Pseudomonadati > Nitrospirota > Nitrospirota bacterium. Next base: position 70,986 of record DATIZR010000027.1, on the reverse strand, counting down.
CGTCCACGAGCACATCACGGGCGCAGAACCCCCTGCAGCCCACCTTGTGCACCGAGCAGTGCTTCTCCACGCTTCCTTTGATGCCCGCAGCCGCAAATGCCTTCTCGAATGAAGACATCACCTGCTCGCCGCCGGCGGCCATCCCGCCCGTGCCCATACAAACCTTTACCGAGATATCCTTATGCATGAATGCTCCAGATTCATCGAACAACCGATGATGAACTCCCGATATACAAATAAACTCCACGAGCCGATGACCAAGCTGTTTGAATGTCCTCGTTGCCTGCTGGTCATTGTTTGTTTATTGAGATTCGCTACTGACTCTGTGCGTTCCCCGTCTCGACCGCCTTAAGTCCCTTGATTTCTTTCATGAGCTTGTCCGGCGACATCTTGCCATGCACCGCCTTATTGAAGATGATGACCGGCGCGATGCTGCAGGCGCCGACGCAGTTCACTTTTTCGACGGTGAATTTGAGGTCTTCGGACGTGTCCTCGCCCGAAGGGATGCCCAGTTCCTTCGTAAGGCTGTTGATGAGCCTTTCGGAGCCCTTCACATGGCACGCCGTCCCGCAGCATGCGGTGATGATATTTTTCCCCCGGGGCTTGAGATGGAACTGAGCGTAGAATGTGGCAACGCCATAGAACCTTGCCGGCGGGACATCGAGTCGCTCTGAGAACCAGGAGATCGCATCCTCACGGAGGTATCCGAACTCGCTCTCGATGTCCTGCAGGATTGAGATCAGGTTCCCTTCATTTTCCCGGTATCGGGCATATATACCTTCGAGCTTTTCTTCCATTTTGTAAACCCTCTTGAGACAAAAATAGCCGCCTTCAATTTTTCCGGCAGCCAAGTCTGAGCCTCTCCACATCGTGGTCGTGGTGCAAGCGACAACCAGCACATCCGGCCTTCGAGAAGTGAGCGCCCCCGAAGGGGCGCTTGATACGCTACCAGCTTTCAGAATGTTAGAACATCGGATCCATCGTCAGCGCAGGATGGCCCTTTTCCGTAAGGTAGGCCACCAGTTTCTCCGAATCCTCGGCCACCGTCTCGTCCGCGATCCGGTCGATCAGGTCGGGAATGCCCTCCTCCTCGGCACGCTTCTTGAACTCCTCGGCAAAGGACTCCTTCAGGTTCTTGGTCATCCAGACCACGCGCTTGAAACCGCCTTCGGCGAAGAGGAACTTTTTGCTGGTGAGGAAGAACCGCCCGATGCCCATGAAGCCCGGGGTCTGCGCTCCGCCGCCCACGGTGCCGGCAAGTGTCGAGAACTTCATGCCGATGGGGGTCATGCCGGTGAAGCCGCGGTTTACGATCATCACGCCGTTCGCTTCGGGCACGATGGCCATAATGCACTCGAAGCAGCCGCAGGAGGTCATGGGCGCGTCCATGATGCTGTACGCGTTGAAATACTCCAGCGACTGATGCGAGTTGGTGTACACATATTCGTCCACGCCTTTCCAGCGGCCCTTGACCGGGTCGAGGACCTCGCCCTTCAGGACGGGCTGGTTCGCGCCGTTCGGGTCGATCTCGTAGGCAGCCTTGGCATCGAGCCAGTTATAGGCGCCGCAGAGGCCGAGACGCTCCGGCGACACCACGCACACGTGGTTCGGTGCGAAGCTCTGGCAGAGGATGCAGGAATAGAAGAGGTCAACGGACTCGTCGGTCATGGATGCAAGCCGGACGTCGCGCTCATGATACGCCTTCAGCGCTTCGGCATGCATCTTCTTGACATCGGCTTCGTCCACGTACAAGGTCACCTGGACCTTGTCCACGATGTTGTTGAACTTGTGCTTGAGCTGGGTCGCGAGGATGTCCCCGAAGTGCTTCAGCACGAACCCTTCCTTGAGAGCGTTGATGCTGACCCGGAACCAGTTCTGGTCCCGCTGGCCCATGTGCCAGATGCCCTGGGCTTCGTTGACGAAGTGATGGATCTTCCGCTCGAGCACCGGCTCGAAGTCCTTCTGCATCTTGCGGCCGGCCACGTCGATCACCACGCCGAGCGGCATCTGCCCGCCCTTCGCATACCGGGCCTCCGCGTCTGTGCCGACGATGGTGACCTTGCCGTCCTCAACGGCGCTCATATCCACCGTGCGGAGCCACTCGAAGGCCGGCGTGCGCTGCCCGCCCATCTCGATGTGCATATCCTCCTTGCGGATGCGCTCGCCCTCGAACGCGGGGCCGTAGGCGACCGGGATCGGCGGCTTCGAAACCGTGATCTTGAGGCCGCGCACTTCGAAGCACCGCTCCACGAGCTTCTTGGGATCGAGCTCCTTCTCGACCTCCTCGTAGATCGTGACGCCGGTCGGATGCACGACCGGGATGTCCGTGTTCGCGATCGCGGGGAATCCCATGTTGATGGCGCCCGCGCCCGTGGTCCAGATCCGGTCGTTCAACGGCCCCAGCACCATGGCGAACGCGAAGACCTTGTCCTTGGAGTACTTGAGGATCTTCTGGAAATCGCCGCCCTTCATGCCGCCGAACGTGATGCCCGCGCGCGCCGCCCAGTTCAGAGCATAGATCGCGTGCTCCACCTCGGGTCCCAGCGGGACCAGACGGGTGTCCCAGCCGAGCTGCACGCCCTTGCGGAGCAGCTGCTTGGTCATGCTGTCGCCGTTCACGTTGCCGCACATCAGGGTGAGGATGTTCTTCTGCTGGAGGTCCCGGGCAATGTCGAAGGCCTGGTCGTCGCTGTCGGCCGCGCCGATGATGCAGACGTATCCCGGCATGGATCCGTCCACCAGCTGAACGCCGAGGTTCCGGAGAATCGTGTCGGAGATGAACCCGTTGTAGGTGAGGCCGATGGAGTCGTCCTTCACCGGCTCCTGGCCGTACAGGTAGCGGATGGCCATGATCATCTCCTGGGCGAAGAGCGCCGCCATGCCGGCGTCGAGCGCTTCTCCCAGATAAGGCTTATACAGCTTGTCCTCCGGGGCATCGGTGAGGAGCGGCTTCACATGCTGCTGGAGGGCGGCCTTCATGTCCCCGACCGTCCGGACCTCGAAGCCGGTCATGGTGAACATCTGCGGGAGGAAGTACGCCGTGTCCGGGAACTCGAACTTAAAATCAGTCCCCTTTTCCGTGATGGCCTTCTCGACGAGAGCCTCGGCCTGCTTCACGTAGTAGTGTGCGCCCAGGATGGCGCCTGTGGCAATGACTTTTGACATCGCTAACTCCTTTAAAATGCATTTTTTACCACAGAGAACACAGAGAAGACGTTTCGTCTTCTCGCTGTGTCCTCTGTGGCGAAGCTGTTTTTACGCTCTCGCCTTCAGGAAGGTCGGGAGCTGGTTCGCTTCGCGCGGGCCCACGGTGATCTTCCAGCCCGGCAGTTTTTCCTCCAGAGCCCCGGAGAGGATCGCGACGTACCCGGGGATGATAAGCTCCTTGTGGCCGGTGCTCTTCTCCACGCCGCTCTCGGTGATGAACTGCGCGATCTTGCTTGCCGTAAACTTGCCGGCTGCCCAGGCCGTGAGCACGGACAGGCCTTCGTTGTCCATGACCGCGAGCCAGGACGGCACCTTGCTGTTCTCCACCTCGCCACGCACGATGAAGTAGGAAAGCGAGAAGTTGGTCGTGATCATGAGCGGAGAGCCGTCTTTGGCGTCACCGACCTTGTAAATGTTCTGCGCCACCTGCATCGGGACCTGAGGATCGGTGTATATGTTCTGGCGCAGGGACAGCAGCGCCAGCATCTTCCACTTTTCGACATTGCTCAGGACGATGATCGAAGCGTACTTCATTGTCCCGACCGCTGCGGCGATGGTTTCGGACACGGAGTTATCGCGCGTTGCGAAGGTGATGATCGGATAGCCGAGGGGCTTGAAGTTTTTCTTGATGGCGGCACGGCGAATGATGGTAAAGTGCTCGATCATGTCCTTGGCCTTGCGGGCCCCCGAATCGAGGACCAGGTCGTCCACGCCCATCCCCTTGACCTTCTCGGCAAGCGCGGTCAGCGCTTCGAGGCCATCGGCGGCAACGGCGAGGGACGCCTTCTTCTCCTTCGCGATCTTTGCCATGGCCTCGGCGTTCTCGGCGGTGGCGGCATAGATGAGCGGCTTCTTGTCGGCGCAATGGGCAATGCCCGCTTCGATCGTCGCGGCATTCTTGCTCACCAGGATGACCGGCACGCCGGGAGCACCGTCCACGACCTGCTTCACGACGGAGGCGAACTTGGCCGCATCGCCGCCTTCATCGGTCACGGCAATGGCGTCGACCCGCAGCTTCTGGCCCACGCGGTCGATCTCGGATTTGTTCACGGCGTCGATCTTCTTTGCTGCAGCGTCTCCGGCCTCGGAGGCCTTGATCGCAACGGCGAACACGTTCGGGTTGAAGAATTTTTTCTCGTGGCGGAACATGCAGATTTCTTCGCCGACCTTCACGGCCTTCGGGCCCGTGCCCAGGGAAATGCCCCGGATCGGCGGTGCGGCTGATTCGCCCAGTATCTTCTTTGCATCCTCGGACGCGTCCGGACAGGCATCAAGGCTTGCCTGCTTGGCGGCCAGCTTCATGGCGAAGGCGAGGCAGGTGGGATGGCCGCACTTCTTGCAGTTGGTTTTCGGCAAATGCTTGAATATTTCAACACCGGAGAGTGCCATGGAATGGCTCCTTTCAAGGCTTAACCACCGGGAGCACAGAGAATATCGTGAATCAGTATGAGGATTACCTCTGTGACCGCTGTGGTAAAAATTTGTTTGATTACATCAGCTCGGAGATGACTTCCTTAGCTTTTGCTGCCGCACCGGGATGCCGCATGATCAGCATATCCGCGCCCGCGGTGATCATGGCGGAGGCGGTCACGGCCTCCCAGGCCAGAGCCCGGTCCTCAAGGCTCCCCCATTCCGGCACCTCGGCATCGGGCGCCATGGTCTCCTTGACCTTCCAGACGTTCGCGCCGATGTCGCAAACGACCGGGGTCTGCATCATGGGGTCGTTCTGCAGGAGCGCGGCCAGACGAATACGCTCCATCACGCTGTAGGTGTATTCGAGGCCATAGCCGAGGGCTGAGGACATGGGATCCATGATGATCCGCTCCTTGTCAAAGCCCATCTGGGTGAGCAGGATATTCAGCTGCTTGGCCAGGTTCACATCGAGCTGGCTCATCGCGATCAGCTTGTGATCATTGGCCATCGCCGCCGCGGCAACGGTCTTGTAGTTTTCCTCTACGGCCTTCCCGATCGCGCAGTTCTTGCCGCGGGTGGCTGCCGCCACTGCTTGGAGCACCTGGGTGTCCTTCTCCACGTGCCCGCTGCCGAGAATGACGAGCGGAATATCGATGGCTGCCGCAACTTCCGACGCGACCCTTGCAGCATCATCGGCGCTCTTGTTCTGCTGGTCGGGATGGGTGCCCGTGAGCCTGAGCGCCACGAGGTCGGCACCCTGCTGCTGGCAGAACTTCGCCCACTGGGCCGGATTCGAAGCCGACCCTCCAATGGCCTTCTTGACGGTCTCAGGCCAGTCGTCGGGTGCGATATCCATGATCTCCAGCGCAACTGCCGGCTTGTTCGGGAACGTGCCCTCGAACGAGAGGTAAGGAAGGGCGCTTGCACCCCCGATCGTCACAACTTTTGCGCCGGACCCGATTTGCACGTTATAAATCTTGCCATTGTAAGACTCTTTAGGTATTACGAGTGCCATGATTTATAGCCTCCTCGAAAAATTGTTGCACATCTTATCAGATTTGCATCCTGAAAACAACAGAGAAATAGCACAAATTGTAACACCGGTTTAGAGAACCGGCCAATTGCATATTGAATTCCCGCCCAGAAAACAGGCACGGGCGATGGCCGTCGATGGGTCCTTCTTTACATTTCCAGGAACGAATGAGCGTACATGGTCTTGCCCATGATCATTTCGACGGTCTTCGCCGTATCCATCATATCCTTATCGAGCGGGTCGATGATCGCGTGCGTGAGTCCTTCCATGAGAAGCATGGTCATATAGTTCCGGTTGATGATGTGGCGCACGTGCTTGGGCGCGCCGTTCGAGATGTTCGAGAGACCGACGACGGTGCTCATAGGCGGATCGTTCAGGTCGCGGAACATCTTGATCGCCCGGGCGGACTGGATGGCCTGGTTCTGCATGGTCGCTATCTGGAGTATGAGCGGATCGAGCAGGATGTTCTCCATGGGCACGCCGAACTCCATGGCGCGGGCCATGATCTCCGATGCGATGACGCAGCGGTCCTCGGCGTCAGCCGGCAGGCCGCCCTTCCCGAGGGTGAGCGCAACGACCTTGGTGCCGTACTTGCCGGCAAGTTCCAGCATCGGAAAACGCTCGGGCTCGTTCGATGTCGAATTGACGATCGGCAGGCCCCAGGTGTTGTTGTGCGCTTTGATGCCCGCTTCCATGGCCTTCACGTTGGTCGTGTCGAGGCAGATGGGCTTCTGCACGACCTCATGCACCACCTTTACGGCCCAATCCATGAGCTGGGGGCCGTCATCCTCGGCAGGGCCGATGGACACATCGATGTAGTGCGCGCCTGCGTTGGCCTGCGCAACGGCAAGCTCCTGAATCGGCTTGGCATCCCGCTTCATGAGCGCCTCACGCACCTTCTTTGCCATGACGCTGATCTTCTCTCCTATAACTATCATGCTTTACAATCTCCTTTCTCAACCTTATTATTCTTTTTTATCTTTCGTCTCGTAACCTGGCCCAGCAACTCCGGGCACTCTGTGCATATTTGTGATCGCACGACGCAGAGGCCCTTACCCCATCTCGCATGCTGCACATCACCCTGAGACCAGGCTCACCAGCTCATCTGCCGTCTCCTGCGTGATGCTTCCCCGTTCCCTCGCCACCCCAATGGTTTGCCGGGCCAGTTCCCGATAGAGACCAGCGAGCGACGGGGCCCGCTTATGCATGGCCTCGAGATGGTCGCGCACGGTCTCGATGTCGCCCCGCATGATCGGCCCGGTGAGCGCATCGGGGATGCCGAGAGTCTCTATATTATGAAGCGTGCCCCGGATGAGCGGCAGCACGGCCCTGAGCGCTTCCTTTTTATCTGCACCCAGGGTCTCATAGAACTTGAGGCCGTAGTCGATCAGGGCCACGAAGTAGTTTGAAACCGCCACTGCGCCCGCGTGGTACAATGCCGCCGAGTCCCTGTCCGAGCTCCACTTCGGCATCGCAAGCTCGACGCCCCCGAGTGCCGCAACGATCGCCCTGGCATCATCCGATGCCGCGGCGTCCGCTTCAACGCGGAAATAAGAGCCCGGGAGCGTCTTGACCCCCTGCTCCCTGCTCGCCAGCGACTGGAGCGGGTGTAGCACTGCCCGGAACGCCCCCGCCTTCCCCGCCGAATCGAGCAGGCTGAGCGAGTGAGCGCCCGACATATGGACCACGAGTGCGCCCGGCTTCAAGCCTTGCCCGGCAGCGATGGTCCTGCATACCTCTTGGATGACCCTGTCGGGAGTGGTAATGAATACGATATCAGCCTTTGATGCTGCGCTCACCGCGTTCGTGGTCGGCTCTCCCGAACCGATGAAGTCCGCAGCCGCCTGTGCAGACGCTAACGACCGCGCCACGACCGCCCCCACCTGAAACCCCGCCTTGGCAAGCAGAAACCCCACGGAACTGCCGACACGACCTGCACCGATGATTGCAACGGTTTTGGAGGTCATACGTTATGGGATCAGCTTGTCGAGAATGAGGTAATACTCTTTGAGCGCCTTTGAACCCGCTGGAAGCTGGATCAACGGCTTTCCATTCAGGTCATATTCAAAGATCAGGTCGTCCGCAGGAACGAATCCCGCGAACTCCACGCCCTGCTGCGTGATCGCCTGCCGGAGCGACTTGTCCTCGCTCGTCCCGTCCTGCACCCGGTTCACGATGAGCGCCGTGCGCTTGACGTTCAGGTTCAGTTCCTTGATCAGCGCGCCGATCCGGCCGGCCGTCATGACCCCGCGGACGGAGGAGTCGCTGATGATGAGCAGGAGATCCGTGTCCTGTGTCGTACGGCGGGACAGATGCTCGAGGCCCGCCTCATTATCCATGACCGTGTAGGGATAATTGTCCGCCAGCTTGTCCATGTACTTGCGGATGATGTTGTTTGCCGCGCAGTAGCAGCCCGCGCCTTCGGGCCGTCCCATCACGAGCAGGTCGAAGCCCTTTGCCTCGATGATCGCCTGCTGGATCTGGTAGTCGAAGAGCTGCTCCATGCTCATGCCGCCCGGCCGGGGCGCCGTGGACTTGACCGCTTCGAGGGAGGTCTCCCGCAGCTTCCCCACGGTGGCGTGGACCTTGACGCCGAGCACGTCGTTCAGGTTCGCATTGGCGTCCGCGTCCACGGCGAGCACCGCACCGCGTCTGTTCTCTGTCAAGTATCGGATTGTGAGGCCGCAGAGGCTGGTCTTGCCCGTGCCGCCCTTGCCTGCGACTGCGATGGAAAAACCCATGGTAAAACCTTTAACGTCTGCCACAGAGTACAGGGGGATCACAGAATATCCGAACTATCTAAACCCTGATCAAATCCAAATAGCTAAATTCGAACGACGAGCTTTTATTTTTTATCTTTCTCTGTGATCTCTGTGACCCCTGTCGCTAATTTTGCTTTTGTACCCCGAATTTCTTTCTGACCTCTTCGATCTTGCCGCAGGTCATCTTGCCCTCCGGGCAGGGATGATACAGACACCCGGGGCCGGACCTGGCGAAGATCGTCGGCGCCACTTTTTTCACCTGCGCCAGCATGCGCTCGGCCATATCCCGGATCTCCCACTGCGCCCTGTTGCAGGTGCGTACGCGGAAGAAATGCAGGAGCTCCCGCGCGTTCATGGTGACCACGATCTTGGTCTCCGCCGCGTTCGGAAGAAGATAGCGCGCGTCCTGCTGCCCCGCCTCGCCTTTGAACCCGAGATCCTCGAGCCGCTTCAGGACCTTCGTATAGTTCGCCTGGGCCTCGTCCATGCAGCGTTCGAATTCGCTGGCGAGGGCGGGGTCCTGCTTGATGCTCGGCGGGATGACGTAATCGAATTGCTCTGCTTTTACATACCGCTGGCTTTGCTGAGAATAGGATGCTACGCGGTGCCGGACCAGTTGGTGAGAACACGCCCGGGAGATGCCCTCGATGCCGAAAGAGAACGAAACATGCTCGATGGGAGAGAGGTGCCCTATGGACGCCAGCTTTTCCACGAACGCAGCCTGGTCTTTGGCCTCGATCTTCTGCTTCAGTTCATCCACCCCCGAGGGGCTGTAGCAGAGCTTTGCTGCCATAGCTACGACCTCTTCGGGTTCCGGCGTATGCCGGAGGAGAACCACGTTCAATGCCGCTTCAGGCATGCTGTCCCCTCCTCTCACGACGCCACTCGACACCCTCTTGAGCGGGAACAGGGGTGAGAAATGGATGGCAAGGAAATGGCATTATAGCCAGCACCTGTCACATGAGTCAAGATAAAATGAATCAGTTGCGGACAATATTTTCTAATTAACTTATAAATTTCATTGATGAAAAACGAGGCGCTACTAAAGGTAGCCGGCGGGTTGTTACGAATATGCACCCAATTTTTAAACGCAATTATTTGAAACTGTGTTCTTCCGACGGGAACGTTCCGCTTTCAACGTCCTGTTTGTACTCTTTGACAGCCTTGAGTGCCTGCTCCCCGAGGTTCGCGTACTTCTTCACAAATTTAGGAGTAAAACGCTCGAAAAGCCCGAGAAGATCGTGGATGACCAGAACCTGGCCGTCGCAATCCGGGCCGGCGCCGATACCGATGGTCGGGATATGCAGCACCTCATGGATGTCCCTTGCCAGGGATACGGGCACTGCCTCGACTACGACGGAGAAAGCGCCTGCATCCTGGACCGCTCGCGCGTCAGCAAGGATCTTCTCGCGGGCGGCCTCGTCCTTGCCCTGCACCTTGAACCCGCCGAGCACATGCACATACTGCGGCGTGAGCCCGATATGCGCCACGACCGGGACCCCCGCGTCAACGATCGCCCGGATGGTGCCGGCCATCTGGCTTCCGCCCTCAAGTTTGACGGCCTCGGCATTGGCCTCTTTCAGGAACCGGCCGGCGTTCCGGACGGCCTCTGTTTTGTGCGTCTGATAGGACAGGAACGGCATGTCACCCACGACCATGGCGGACTGTGCCGCACGGGAAACCATGCGGGTATGATAGATCATCTCATCCATCGTAACCGGGAGGGTGCTCGAGGCGCCCTGCACCACCATGCCGAGGGAGTCCCCCACGAGGATCATGTCTATGCCGGCCTGATCAACAATCCGGGCCGTGGGAAAGTCATAGGCCGTGAGCATGGTGATCTTCCTGCCCTCGGCCTTTTTCTTGTACAGATCCGCTATGGTGATCTTCGGCATAGTCTTATCCCGGATTGCGGAATCCAGACCTTTTGATCCGGAACCCTCGGTGCTCCCTCACATCCTTCGCTCCCGGCACAGCCTTTTCCAAGCCGGCATCAATCGAACGATGGCCGCGGATAAAGACCTGCCGCCTTGACGATCCCCTCGATGGCGCTCTCCCATTCGATGGCCTGGATATGAACGCCTTTGACGCCCGGGATCTCGAGGATCTGCTGGATCAGCTCCACGGTTATCTTGAGGCCCTCGGCTTCCTGCAGCTCCCGGGCCTTCTTCTTGTCCTCGCCCGCGGCCTCTTTCGCCTTGTTCATCCGGTCGATCAGCGCCTTCGGCACCGTGACGCCCGCGACCGATGAGTCCATGTACTTGAGCATCATGGCGCTCCGGGGCACGATGATGCCGCCGAGGATCGCGGTCCGTTCGTGGAGCCCCAGGTTCCTGGCCTTTTCCATCTGCGACTTGAAGATCTCCACGTCGTAGATCCCCTGCGTCTGGATAAAGTCCGCTCCGGCATCCACTTTTTTCTTGAGGTTGTACGGCCTGAAATCGATCGGGTCTCCCATGGGCGTCCAGGATGCGCCTATGAAGAACTTCGGCGGGACCTCGATCTTGTCGCCGCCCTCCTGAAGGCTCTCGTCGCGCATCTTTTTCATGATCCCGACGAGTTGGCAGGTGTCCACGTCATAAACATTCTTCGCGCCCGGATGACCCTTGAGCTTGCCCGCGGCGCTGAACTTCTGATGGTCGCCGGCAATGCAGAGGCAGTTCTTGAGGCCCAGGGCAGCGGCACCGAGGAGGTCCGCCTGCATGGCGATCCGGTTCCGGTCCCGGCAGGTCATCTGCATGACCGGTTCGAGCCCTTCCCGCTGGGCGATGAACGCGGCGGCGATGCTCGAGATGCGCACGACCGCCGTCTGGCAGTCTGTGATGTTCGCCGCGTCGCAGAAGCCTTTCAGCTTGTGGGCTTTCTCGACAACTTCATGCGGGTCTGCGCTCATGGGAGGGCCGAGCTCGGCAGTGACCGCGGGTTTTCCGCTTGCGATGACTTTTTCCAGATTGCTTCCGCTTTTCATTCGGATTATCCTCCGGCCTTAAGCCTTTTTCTCTTCTTCCAATTCCATGATGTGTTCGTATACGAGTCTTCGCGGTCCGCCGTGGGTTCCCGGGGACCAGTTCCTCGGCGGCTGGATGGAATACAGCTCCTCGATCCTGCCCAGCTTCTTCATCCGCTCGACGATGAGGTACCAGGCGCAGTCGATGTCCTTGCCGACCTCGCACTTGCCCTTGTCCGTTCCGCCGCAGGGCCCGTTCATGAGCGACTTGGAGCAGCGAACCACCGGGCAGATGCCGCCGGTCATGTGCAGGATACAGTTGCCGCACCCTCCGCAGAGTTCAACGAAGTAGCCGGCCTTGGGGACGGCGCCGTAGAACGTGGTATTCACGCCTGGATAGACCGGGATGCTGTCGCCGATCCGATCGGCAAGAAAGTTCACCCCCACGCCGCAGGCGGTGGAGAGCACCAGATCGTAGGTCTTCACCTTTTCCATGAGAGGTTCAAAGAACTCGGGCTCGCAATGCCGCTCGATCGCCGCATTGTCGACCTGCATGTCAGCGCCCTCCTGGGTCGCTTTCATGCGGATCATCGACGCGAGGATCTCCGCCTCCTTGCTGCCGCCCGCGTGGCTGATGGCGACGCAGGTGTTGCAACCGAAGACAAGGACCTTCTTGAATCCCTTGACCATGTCCCAGATTTCATCAAATGGTTTCTGTTTTCCGACTATCATTGGTCATTTACTCCTTTTCCGTGCCGCATAGCTTGCCGTGTCGTGCGAGCCCTATCGGCGACGGCCCGAGTTTCCGTATCTTCTCGACAAATTCGTTGCACATCTCCGCCCACCGCGGGCCCATTGCTGCGGAAAGGTTATACATCTCCAGGCGCGCCGGGTCGATGCCGACCTTGGTCAGCAGTGTTTTGACGTATTCTATCCTTCTTGCTGCAAACAGATTACCTTCCAGGTAATGGCATTGGCCTTTCAGTCAGCCTGCCGCGAAGATGCCGTCAACGCCCTTTTCGAATGCACGGAGAATGTGGATGTGGTCGAGCTTTCCGGTGCAGGGCAGACGGATTATCTTGACGCTCGGCGTGTATGAGAGCCGCATGACGCCTGCCAGGTCCGCCGCCGCGAACGCGCAGTAATGGCACGCAAAGGCGATCACATTCGGCTCCCAGCCCGGCGGCGCTTCGTGGGGTTTCTCGACGGACGAAACCGCGACTTTTTCCGGTGTTTCTGATGCTACGGCCATGGATGCACTCCTTTCAAGCATAATCAAAATCTACGACAGCTACCACGGAGATCACAGAGAATATTCGAGATAACCTTTTCTATTGTATTTTTCTGCGTCCTCTGCGGTGAACATGATTCTTACGACCCCATCACGCCCGCCTCGGACTCCGCGGCGGCGTCGATCATGGCGAGGATCTGGTCGTCCCGGAAGTTGTTCACCTGGAACGCCTTGGCCGGGCAGATGCCCGCGCAGATCCCGCACCCCATGCACTTGATCTCGTTGTGCGAGACCTTCCCGTCCTTGTCAATGTAGGGCGATCCGAAGGGACAGACGCGCAGACAGGAGAGGCAGGACATGCAGAGCTCCCGCTTGTGTTTGGCGATGATGCCGGAGACCGCGAGTTTCTCGTGGGACAGGATCACGCCGGCGCGGCCCGCGGCGGCCAAGGCCTGGATGAGGGTTTCATCGAGGTTCTTGGGCGCATGCCCGAGACCGGCCACGAAGAGCCCTTCGCTGGGGAAGTCAACAGGCCGGAGCTTTACATGAGCTTCAAGGTAATAGCCATCGGGATTGCGCGTGACCTTGTACATGGCGCCGATGCTCTCGGTCGAAGGATGCGGCCTGAGCCCGACGGAGAGCACGAGCCAGTCGGCGTCGAACTGGAGCTCCCGGTTCAGCATATAGTCCCAGGCTTTGACCTGGACCTTGCTCCCGGCCTGTTCCACCGCCGGCTTCCGGTCCACATCATAGCGGACAAAGAACACGCCCAGATCCCGGGCTTGCTTGTAATAGTCCTCGCGAAGACCATAGGTCCTGATGTCCCGGTAGAGGATCACCACTTCAGCCAGGGGGTTCCGCTCTTTAATGGCAATGGCATTCTTGATGGCGTCCTGGCAGCAGACCCGGGAGCAGTACTGGGCAGGTTCCTCGCGGGAACCCACGCACTGGATCATGACGTAACGCTCGCCGGCCTTCGGCTTGAGGTTTTCATGGAACAACTTCTTTTCCAGGTCACGCTGGGTGATTACATTCGAGCTTTGACCGGCAAGGTATTCCGTAGGCTGATATTCCACGCCGCCGCTGGCAAGGATGATGGCGCCGTGCTTCATGACGCTCCCATTGGTCAGGGTCGTCTCGAAATTGCCCACGAAACCGTCGGTCTTTTTGACCTCGGCGCCTGTATGCACCGTGATCTTGGGATGGGCCTTGACCTCCGCGATCTTCGTTGCGAGGAAGTGCTGCACGTCGGAGCCGTCAAGAGTACGGTAGACGTTTTTTGCCAGGCCGCCGAGCGCTTGTTCTCGCTCAACGATGTGCACGGGGAAACCCTGGTCGGCAACCGCGAGGGCGGAAGTCATGCCGGCTACGCCGCCGCCGATGACGAGGCATGCAGGAGTCACGCCAACGCTCTCGCTCTTGAGCGGCTCCTGCAGCCGTGATTTGGCCACTGCCATCTTGACGATCTTGATGGCTTTCTTCGTGGCCACTTCGTTCTGGCCTTTATGGCACCAGGAGCACTGTTCGCGTATGTCGGCGAGGTCGAAGAGGTACTTGTTCAGGCCCGCCTCCTGGATCGTCTCCTGGAAAAGCTTCTCGTGGGTCCGGGGCGTACAGGACGCGATCACCACGCGGTTCAGGTTCTGGTCCTTGATCGTCTGCTTGATCACATCCTGGTTGTCCTGGGCGCAGGCATAAATCGTATTCGTAACGTAGGCAACGCCCTTTTCCTTCTTGACCGCCTCGACGACCTGGTCGATCTCGACGGTCGAGGAGATGTTCGTACCGCAGTGGCAGACGAACACGCCGATCCTGGGCGCTTCACCGGCAACATCCTTCTCGGGCGGCAGTTCTTTTTTCTTGGTCTCGGTCCCGCGCGCCTCGGCAAGAAGTGCCATGACGCTTCCGGCCACGCCGCTGCCCTGCATCACGGTGTCGGGAATGTCCTTGGGCCCCTGGTAGATGCCGGTAACGAACACGCCGTCGCGCGAGGTTTTGACCGGCGTGAAGTGCGAGGTCTTGGCGAACTGGTATTGGTTGGCCTCGATTCCGAAGGTCTTGGCGAACTCAAGGGCGTCCGAGTGGGGTTCCAGGCCCACGGACAGGACCACCATGTCAAAGGTCTCATTCAAAAGTTTACCGGTCTCGTCGGAATACCGAAGGACCAGGTTGCCGGTACCGGGATCCTCGCGGACCGCCGAGACCATGGCACGCTGATACTTGACGCCGTAGTCGTTCTTTGCCCGCTCCACATATTTGTCGAAATCCTTGCCAAAGGCCCGCATCTCCATGTAGAAGATGGTCGGCTCGATGTGCTTGTCGTGCTCCTTGGCTATGATCGACTGCTTGGTCGCGTACATGCAGCAGACCGACGAGCACCAGGGGTTCCCGTTGTGGCTGTCCCGGGACCCCACGCACTGGATCCAGGCCACCTTGACAGGATGCTTCTGATCGGACGGCCGCTGCACAACGCCCTGGTACGGGCCCGAGGCCGAGAGGATGCGCTCGAATTGGACCGAGGAGACCACGTTCGGCCAGCGGCCCAGACCCAGCTCGGGCCGCACCCGCGCATCATACCGATTCAAACCCGGAGAGAGGATGATGGAACCGACATGGAGCTCGATCTCCTTGCCGGCGTCTTCGTAGTTGATGGCCTTGGCCTTGCAGACCTTTTCGCACAAGCGGCAGCGCTTCTTCTGGGGATCGGTAAGGCAGAGACAGTTCTTCGAGTCGATGGCCCGCGTGTTCGGGACCGCCTGGGGGAAGAGGGAGAAGATGGCCTTGCGCTGGCCGAGCTGCTGGTCGAATTCGCTCGGGACCTTTTTGGGGCATTTCGCTTCGCAGTCGCCGCAGCCGGTGCATTTGCTTTTATCGACGTAGCGCGGCGCCATCCTTACCTTGACCGTGAAGTCGCCGGACCGGCCGGAGACCGAGGTCACCTCGGCCAGGGTGTGAATGTCTATGTTCAGATGGCGGCCGACCTCGACCATCTTGGGCGAGATCATGCACATGGCGCAGTCGCCCGTGGGGAAGGTCTTATCCAGCATGACCATGGTCCCGCCGACGGAGGTGTCCTTCTGGACCATGTGTACCTTGAAGCCGCTTTCCGCGAGATCGAGGGCCGCCTGCATGCCGCCGATGCCGCCGCCGACGATCAGGACCGAGCCTTGTTTTTTCGAAGTAGTCTGTGCGCTCATATCAGGTTCAACTCCTTTAACAATCCCATGGCGTCCACGAAATGCCGGTCGACCTGCATGAGTATTGGGTCGATCCCCATAGAGACGCCGATAAGCTCCGTGATGTAGTAGACCGGCAGCCGCTTTTCTATCCCATATTTTTTGCCGACCTCGTCCTGGTAGGAATCCACGTTCATCTGGCAGAGCGGGCAGGTGGTAACGAGGCAGTTCGCGCCGCGGGCTGTCGCGTCCTTGAAAATACGGGACATCAGAAGCTGCGACTGTTCGGCATCGTTGTACGCCCCGGAGGCGCCGCAGCAGTCTGTCTTATAGCTCCAATCGACGGGCTCTGCGCCGAGCGCCTTGCAGACGATCTCCATTCCCTGGGGATTCTCCACGTTATCGGGTACGTCGATGTCCACCGGGAACCGCGTCATGAGGCAGCCATAGTAACAGGCCGGCTTGAGGCCCGTGAGTTTCTTGACCGCCTTGCCGGCGATCTCTCCCGAGTCAACCTTGGGCCGCAGGACCTCGAGGATGCTCGAAACCTTGATCCTGCCTTCTATTTTATGGCCGAGCTCCGCGTTGATGGATTCCTTGAGCGCCGCATCTGAGGCAAGCACCTTTTGCGACACGAGGGTCCTGCTGTAGCACGACGAGCACGGGATCACGATCTCGGAAAGACCGGTGGCGTCGGCAAGCCCCAGGTTCCTGGCGGGAAGGGCGATGGAAAGGAACTCATTGGTCTTGCTTGCGCCGGTGGCGCCGCAACAGTTCCAATCTTCGATCTCCTTGAGCTCGACGCCCAGCTTATTGAACACGAGCTTGCACTGGATATCGTACAGCTCGGACGATGCATGGAGTGAACAACCGGGATAATAGGCTATTTCCATAGGACGGTACTCATCCTCTCATACGGCCGTCAGCGGCCCTTGGATTTTTTGTAGAGGGCTTTTATTTCCGCGCGGTTCTTGACCCTGTCCATGCCGAAGTGCATCCGTTTCAACTTCGTCATTTCCGCGCCGAGCTTAGCCTGGCTTTTCATTTCCTCGAACATGGCATTCAGGTTCCCCTTCGCGAGCTCCTTGAACAGGGTCTTGGTCTCGTAGATGGCCATGAGTTCGATCTCGTTGACGCGGCCCAAGTGGCCCGTAGACGTCATGAAGGCCTTGTGAAAATCGGCGATGCGGGGGGTGAGCGGCTTCAAATGGGCTTCCTTGGACATCTTCTTCAGGGTCTCGGTGATCCGCGCGGTCTGGATATTATTGGGGCAGCGCGTACCGCAGGTATAACAGGACACGCACTTCCAGACGAGCAGATTATTGAGCGCCCCTTCCCTGTCTCCGACGAGGACCATCCGGATCAACCGGTCCGGCGTGACCCCCGTCTCCTCCCCCACCGGACAGCCGGCGGCACAACGGCGGCACTGATAGCAGGCCTGCAGGTTCTGGCCGGACCGGGCCGAGACCTCGTCGAGCAGGGATTTGGAAACCGACGCTTCGTACTTCAATACCGATGGCGACATAGACACTCCCTTGTATGGACTGAACGCTTAATTCCGCTCCTTCAAGAGCTCGAGCATTTCCATCCTGGTAGATTCCTTGGTCCGGAAGATCCCCCGGACCGCGGACGTGACGACGCGGGACCCTGGCTTCTTTACGCCGCGCATGCTCATGCAGAGATGCTCGGCATCGATCACAACCATGGCTCCCTTGGGCTTGAGCCTGCCGACGATGAAGTCGGCGAACTGAGTTGTCAAACGCTCCTGCACCTGCGGACGCTTGGCGAAGACCTCGAGCGCCTTGGCAAGGCTGCTGATGCCCACGATCTTCCCCGCACCCGGGATATAAGCGATGTGCGCCTTGCCGAAGAACGGAAGGAGATGGTGTTCGCACACGGAATAGAACGGGATGTCGCGGATCATCACCATCTCGTCATGGTTCTCGCCGGCCATGGGCTTCAGAAGTTCTCCCGTGTCGGCCGCGATGCCGGAGAAGATCTCGGCATACATCTCGGCAACGCGCTGGGGCGTATTCTTGAGTCCCGGCCGGTCCGGATCCTCCCCGATGCCCTCTATGATGAGGCGAACGCCTTTTTCAATTTTCTTAGGGTCCATATGGTAGCAGGGCTCAACGGGGTCCTGGAAACGCAGACCAAAATCCCTCTATCAGCTCCGGTGCACGCCTCAACCGGCATGCGCAGCACGATCAGCTCGCTTCTATGACTCTCCGTTCCGTTACGATCTTCTGTACGGGGATGTCGTGAGGATCGGCCGGTATCTCGGGTACGATCTGAAGCTCAAAAGCGACCGCTGCAGTGGCACCGGAATAATCCTGCAACAACTTATCGTAGAATCCAGCTCCGTATCCCAGACGGTTTCCCTGCTGATCGAACCCCAGGCCCGGTACGATAACGAGTCCCACTTCGCCGAGTGCGACCGGCGTGGTCTCGCGAGGCTCGGGGATCCCCCAGGTACCGGGAACCATGTCTTTATCAAAGTCCTTGATCTCGAACAGCAGGAGTTCCCTGCCTGCAACCTTCGGCAGGATCACCCGCTTGCCTGAATCCAGCGCATGCCGGATCATGGGCAGGGTATCGACCTCGCTTCGGAACGAGGCAAAAAACATGACCATCCGCGCGGCCTGGAACTCGGGAAGCGACCAGAGCCGCTGCTCGATCTCATAGCTCTTGGACGCACGGATCTCACGGGAAAGGCTATCCCTCGCTTCTGCTATCTTTTTTCTCAGAGGTGTTTTCAAGAGGAGGGAAGAATAACTTTTAATAATACATTAATAACGTTTACTAATATTAACATGAAAGAAAATTATATTCCACCGTTTTATGACTTCCTCTCTGTCCGGTCCTGTATGTTACTTCGAGAGGGACTTTCCGATCAACCGGTCCAATCCGGACTTGATGGCCTTTGCTTCTTCCACAGCCTCCGGCGACGCATCAAAGGGAGATCTGCCGTCGAGATCGGCCTTGACCATATCGTCTGCATAGCTCATGAATCCGAGGACCTTCATCCCGGGCAGGTGCTTTGTGATGAATTCCCTGTCCGACTCCCGCTTGATCTTGTTGCCCACGACGAAGACGTCCTTGATGCCGAGCCCCTTTGCCAGGTCCTGCACATGATGAGCTGTCTGAAGGCTCCGCTGTCCCGGCTCTACCACCACGATAAAGGCATTCACTCCACTGGCCGTGCCGCGGGTCAGATGTTCGATGCCCGCCTCCATATCGAGGATCACAACCTCATCGCGCCGAAGGATCAGATGGCTGACAAGGCGGCGGAGCAGCACATGCTCAGGACAGTAGCATCCGGCGGCGGCCTCCTTTGACTTGCCCATCACCAGGAGCCGCACGCCCTCATGCTGGATGCCGTAGGCCTCGGGGATGTCATCCACCTTCGGGTTGATGCTGAACAGGCCGCCTGGCGCGCCCGGACGGGAGCCCGTCCGCTCCTCGATCATGTCGGATTGCTCGGCAAGCGGTAGGGCCTTTGCTGCCAGCTCCGGCGCTATGCCGAGGGCAGATGCCAGGTTTGCATCAGGATCGGCATCTACCGCGAGAACCTTCTTCCCTTCCGACGCATAGATCCGGGCCAGGAGGCCGGAAAGCGTTGTTTTTCCTACGCCTCCCTTGCCGGTTATTGCTATTTTCAATCAGATCTCCGAAATGACGAATAATTGAACAGATGGTAAAAATAACACCTAACATACGGATGTGTCAAGGGTTTTTTACCTGGTAATTGAGCTTCCTGAAAGTACGCGGCGGACTTCGAGACTAAAGATAAACTCCCGTTTACCGATACGATAATTGCTCTATGCGAATAAGAAAAATACCATCATATATTTGGATTCTTGCGGCCGCGCTCCTGATCGTCCTGGCGGTTATTGCGGCCCTTTCCTGGTACATGAAGCAGGAGGACCACGCCCCTGCACAGCAGGGATCCAATATCATCATCCGCCAGGCACCGACCGCGGCGCTTGGTACCGCCCGGAACGCCCCTGCCGGAGAGGCGTCCCTTCAAACCTCGACCCCTGCGGTCGTTTCCGCTGCGCTGCCGACCACGACGTACGTCCTTTCCGGCCAGTCGACGACCCCGGAACAGGTCTCATCCGGACAGACGCGGTCCGTTCTCCCCTCGGAGCAGACCACCACGATCAGGCCCGCGAGGCCGGTCCAGGACCTCTTCGACATTGTTCTGCTCATCGACAGTTCGGGCAGCATGAAAAGGACGGACCCCGGGAATTACCGGAAGGACGCGGCCAAGCTCTTCGCTTCGCTGGTCGGGAAGAACGACCGCATCGCGGTCATGAGCTTCGGTGATGCGGCGACGATGCTCATCCCGCTCACCGCGAACAATGATCAGAGCCGGCCTGCGGTATTCAGGGCCATCGACCGGATCTCGTCCCGGGAGTTCTCGACGAACATTCTCGACGCCGTGCAGAAAGGCTACGATGAGCTGAAGCAGTCGACGACAAAAAACAGGATCCTGGTCATGATGTCCGACGGCAGGCTGGCTCTCGGCTCCGCAGAGAAGGACTCCGCCGCGCATGCCGAGCTCATGAAGCTCCTGCCCGAGCTGAAAGATGCGGGCATCAGGATATACACGGTGGCCTTTACGGAGGAGTCGGACAGCACCCTGCTCGCGACCATGGCCCGCGAGACCGACGGTTCGTTCCGGTACGCGAAAACCGAGAGGGACGTGCACCTCATGTTCACCTCCATCTTTGAACGGCTCAAGGCGCCGGACAGCGTCCCTTTCGAGGGAGAATCCTTCGTCCTTGACCGCGAGATCCGGGAAGCGGTGGTGCTGATCACCAAGGCGCCGGGCACGGCGGTGGCCCTTCGCGATCCGAACGGCGGGCAGCATACCTCGTCGCGACATCCCTCTTCGTTCAACTGGTATGCATCGAACGTGTTTGACATGATAACGATCAGCGAACCCCCTGAGGGCATGTGGACCGTCAGGCTCAGCACGAACGAAGGCAACAAAGTGTACGTTCTGACGGATCTGAGCCTGAGGTGCGCCCTGGACAGGGACTTCGTCAGGAAGGGAGAATCCGTCAGGATCGACGCCTGGCTGGAAAAACAGGGTGTGATCGTGACCGGAGCGGATCTGGCCGCAAACGCGGTTTTTTCCGCCGAGGTAACCGGGCCCGACGGAAAGACCACCGCTGTGAACCTGGTGGACGACGGTTCTCCTCCGGGAGCCGGGACTTCGGGGATAAACAGCAGGCATCATGTTGAACTTCCCGCAGCTGGGCCGGGGGAATACACGGTGCGGATCAGGGCAACGGGCAGGACATTCAAGCGTGAGAAGACCGTCCCGTTCCGGGTCCTGGACGCTCCGTCGCTCGCTCCCGCGCCACGGACGCCGCAGGCGGCCTCCGTGGCGCCAAATAACTTGCCGGACGAAGAAATACACTGGGGACCAGTGCTGCTTCGGCTGGGCCTGATAAACCTTGCGCTCGCCTCGTTCGCTGGCATCGTATTATTCCTGATCAAGAAGTTCGCACGGAAGAAGGTATTATCATGATAAAGATCGACGCGCTCTCGTTCCTGCTGCTCGTCGAGGCGCTGATCGTCCTCCTCGCGGTGACGCTCGTACTGCTGTGGCGAGCCTGGAAGGATCGGGGCCGGAAGAGAATCGAGGATACGCCACAAGAGCAGGCAGGGCCGGGAGAGCTCCCCTCCAGCCCTGACGCTGCCGAAGCGCAGGAGCCGGGGTCCGGCGAACTGGACTCCCTCCGCCAGACCGTCGAGATGCTGAAAAAAATGGTCCACGATATGCTGAGCTGCAAACAGGTGTTCGATACCGCGCCGGCACGGTTGTCCGGCATACAAGCGGCCTACCGTGATCAGCAGGAACGGTCGGAACAGAAGGCGAGCGGTGCGGGTCAGCAGGAGATGGAGGCCGCTCTCGGGAGCCTGAAAGCCGAGCAGGAAACGCTCGCGGTGAAGTTCAGGATCTGGGAGGGTCAGTTCAATAAGCTCCAGGGAGATGAAACGGCTTCCATCACGCCGGCCGATGAGATCGTGAGGACCATGATGTCCCGGGAAAAAGAGGAACTGCTGGATAGGACGAAGGCCGCGGAGGACGCACTCGCCGAGAAGACAAATATCCTGAAGGCGCTCCAGGCGAAATATGACAACCTGGAAAAAGAATACGAGATCCTCTACCGGCAGCAACAGAATGCGGGAGACGGCGCCTGAGAGAGGATGGAAGCCCGTCAGAAGGCTCCCGCCACCTGCGCCGCCTCGCGCAGATGATCGTAATCAGTGTCCTGGACCATCGAGAAGCCGATCAGCCCCGCGGACCAGAGGATGCCCGCCGACGCGGCCTCGTTGGGCTTGAGCCTGAGCAGGGCGGCGCGGATCTTTGCCGTCACCTCCTTGCTTAGGCTCGGCGAGGCAAAGACCGGCCAGTTAGGGTAATAGTCGGTATAGGCCACGATCCTTAACCGGGAAATGTCGATCTTGCGCTTCACCCTGTCGAAGTCATCCTCCCGGATGCCGCCGGCGTCGGCTGCTCCGTTGTAAACGGCCTGCACGACGTTGTCATGGGTCTTCGCGAAGGGAAGCACCGTCAAGTCCCTGCGAACGTCAAAGCCCGCGTGGTGCAGGAGAAGCATCTGAAAAATGTATCCCGCGGCCGAATCCCTGTCCACGAAGACCAGTTTTTTCCCCTTCAGGTCCTGGATCCTCCTGACAGGGCTCTCCTTCCTCGTGATGATGATGCCGCGGAACTTCGTGCCGGCCTTTAGCTCCGCGGCAAGGGCCAGCGGTTCAAGGGCGATATCCCTTTTCAGCTGCACGTAGACCACCGGGTTCGCAAAGCCGAGATCTATCTGACCCTGCCTGACCGCAGCGTTGAAGGCCGCGAAATCCTTGGGGATGACGATGCTGACCTTCTCGCCTGTCTCCTTCGTGAGATATTGAGCGAGCGGGTTGAACATCGTGAACAGTTCGACGGGGCCCAAGCGCGGCAGAATGCCGAATTTGACCTCGGCCCGGGCCGCGGTCGGAACGGCCGATACAAGGATGATGCCTACCGTGATGCGGCAGAGCAGCCGCATCAGGCTCGCACCCGCTCCCCCGCCCAGGCAAACCACCCCCTGTTGCGGCACATCCCTCATGAACGCCATGATCGCCTCTCCTTGCCGGACCGTGTCACCTCGCCGCTATTTCACCGGATAGATCTTCTCGATAAGGGCATGCAGATCGCTCGGCTGGAACGGTTTCTTCACATACCCCTTCGCCCCGAGCGCTAACCCCCGCAAGGTATCCTCTTCCTTGCCCTCGGTGCTGACCATGACAATCGGTATCGCGTTGTAGCGCTCCGTCGCCTTCACTTTTTTGATGAACTCGATGCCGTTCATCACCGGCATGTTGATGTCGAGCAGGATCAGGTCCACATCCGGATTCGCCGCAAGCTTGTCCCACCCGTCCTGCCCGTTCATCCCGTCGATGATCTCACAGCGATACCGCATGAGCACCATTTTGTACATCTGGTGGATCAGCGCCGAATCGTCTATGACCAGAACCTTCTTGAGCATGTCCATCCTCCTGCATGCGCTCCCACTTCCGGCAATGCCGGTGTGCGCCAGTCCGCGGCAATCACCTTGTCACACAACGGACGATCGCGGCTCCCGCAGCCGGTCGATCAGTTCGCGGATGTCGACCGGCTTCTCATAGTACCATCGTGCGCCCCTGCCATAGGCCTCGTTCTCAATCTGCTCCGACCCATAGGCGGTCATGACCATCACGTCCGTTGTGGGCCAATTGCGCTTGATATAGGTCAGCAGTTCAAGCCCCTCGATTGCCAGAATCCCCGACATCCTGATATCGACGATCACCACGTCGAAGGTATAGCGCGCGAGGGCCTCCTCGGCGGGTTCAAGCCTGCTCGCGGTGATGACCTCGATCCCCTCCGTCCTGAGCGCATAGGACAGCGTCAGCAGGATGGTCGGCTCATCGTCAACGATGAGGACCCGCGTCGGTGCGGATTTGACAGGCAGCATGGGTATGATCTCTCGTCACGGGTTGCACGTCTATAGTATGCTCATGATGGTAAAAAAGCAACCTCCATGATGGCGCTGCCGCCCGGATCTCCCTCGAAAAATCAAGCCGGCTCATTCCCGTCAGGCCGCGCCCGTTACGAGAGCATTTAATACGACCTGCGGCAGGTCCTTGAGAGGCGCGACGCGCTCAACGGCCCCGAGTTCGATCGCCTTCTTGGGCATGCCAAAAACGACGCAGGAGTCCTCGTCCTGCGCGACGGTGAAGGCCCCCGCCTCCTTCATTTCGAGCATGCCCCTGGCACCGTCGTCGCCCATGCCGGTCATGATCACGCCGATGCAGTTCTTGCCCGCATACCGGGCGGCGGACCGGAACAGGACGTCAACCGACGGACGATGGCGCGACACGAGCGGCCCGTCCTTGATTTCGATGTAGTAGCGGGCGCCGCTGCGCTTGAGCAGCAGATGATGGTTGCCCGGTGCGATCAGTGCCCGGCCCCGCAGAATGGTGTCGTTGTTCTCCGCTTCTTTCACGGATATGCGGCAGATGCCGTCGAGACGGGCCGCGAAGGCGCGCGTAAAATGTTCGGGCATGTGCTGCACGACCACAATGCCCGGGGCGTCGAGCGGCATGGCCTCCAGAAAATCCCGGAGCGCTTCTGTGCCCCCGGTAGAAGCGCCTACGACCACCACCTTTTCCGTGGTCCTTGCCATCGCGCTCGATCCCGGCTTCGCGAGGATCACGTCCGCTGAATACTTGGGCACGACGCGCGGCGCATCGGGAGATATGCGCGCGATGCGGGCTGCGGCCGCGGCCTTGACCGCATCGCAGATGCGCACCTTGGATTCTTCGAGGAACTGCCTGGTCCCGAGGCGGGGCTTGGTGATGATCTCGACTGCTCCGTATTCGAGCGCCTTGAGGGCCGTCTCGGAGCCGCCCTCGGCCAGGCTGGAGCAGATGACCACCGGGATCGGATGCTGGGACATGATCTTCTGGAGGAACGTTATGCCGTCCATGCGCGGCATTTCCACATCCAGGGTTATGACGTCGGGCACCTCGCGCAGGATCTTTTCCGCGGCGATGAAGGGATCCGAAGCCGTTGCCATCACCTCGATCCCGCGGTCGGACGACAGCACCTCTTCCATCGTCTGGCGGACGACGGCAGAGTCATCGACGACGAGAACCCGTATTTTTTTGCTCATAACGGAATCACCTCATGCCCGCTGGATGACGGGGCACGCCGTACTGCTTCCGGCGGACATCGGCTTCACGGACCCCTTCGAGGCGTTGCAGCAGGACCTCGCCCGTATGCGGGTAGAACAGCAGCTTCCGTCCGCCGAGCCCTCCCACATCCTGCCGGGCGATCGCGAAGCCTTCCTGCTTCAGGAGCGCTTCGGCAGTCATGATGTTCTGGCGTCCAACCGAGATGAGGCCCGGCTTCTCGATCGAGCGCGGGAACATATCGGCTCCGCCGAAACACTTCACTTCGATATCGCTCCGCTTCACACCTGCCTTGTCGAAGATACCGGTCATCTGCCTGATCGAGCAGTCCACATACCTTAAGCCGTCCGGACACTCTCTCGTACAGCTGTTCTTCTTGCCGCATTCCGGCAGCAGGCCATGGCAGATGCCTCCGATCCCCAGCCTGCTGCTGTGCATCGTTACGGACAGGCAGGAACCGAGGACCGTGATAACCAGCGACGGCTGGTCGGTAACGTGCAATTCTCCCGCCTTGAGATACACGACCGGGGTCCCGTTGTTCCCCCTGCTCATGCGACCTTCCTGTAGATCGTCGATGAGATCCGGACGAGGGGCAGATCGAAGCCGTGGACCGTCTCGGAATGCCCCAGGAAGAGATGCCCGTTCGTCTTGAGGCACCGGCACAGGCGGCCCAGGAGCCTGTACTGCGTCGCCCGCTCGAAATAAATGATCACGTTCCGGCAGAATATGGCATCCATGAGCTCGGGTGCCGAGAGGTGCTCATCCATGAGGTTCACCCGCTGGAACGAGATGTGGGAGCGAAGCTCGGGAGCCACGCGCACCAGCGCCTTGCCGCGGTCCTTGCTGCGCAGAAAGTATCGCTGCTTGAGCGCAAGCGGGATACCAGCCACCAGATGCTCGTCGTAGATGCCGAGCCGCGCCTTGTCCAGCACCCGGCTCGAGATATCGGTGGCCAGGATGCCGTATTGAAAGCCGGCGCGCTGAATCGCAAATTCGCTCATAGCGATCGCGAGCGTATAGGGCTCCTCTCCCGAGGAGCAGCCGGCGCTCCAAATCTGGAAGTGCTTCCTGGCGCCCCCTTGTTCGCTCAGAAACTCGGGAAGCACCGATTCGGCCAGGAACTGGAAGTGATAAGGTTCACGGAAGAAGTCGGTCTTGTTCGTTGTGACCGCGTCGATCATGTGCACAAGCTCATCCGCCCCTGCTTCCGATCCGAGCACGTGATCGCAATAGTCCCTGAAGGAGGACATGCCGAGCACACGCAGCCGCTTCTGCAGCCTCGATTCGAGCATGATCTGCTTGGCCGGTGGCATCTTGATGCCGCAGTGGTCGACGATGAACTCGCTCAGACGGCCGAACTCTTTCGCGGACATTGCCTTGACGGCATCGTTGTTCATCTGGACTTCTTTCATCACAAAGAGAGCGTCGGGGAAGGCAGCGGCCCCCGCGATACCGGACGTCCTATTTCCCCTCCGGGGGGCGCCGGACTGGGAGCGCCTTCCCTCCTCCGGTTCGTTCAGTCCTGCTGGCCCGCTTCCGGAGCGGTGGAGTCCTTTTTGGCCTGGACCAGGGCCAGTTCATCGGTCGAGAAGATCTTGTCGATGTCGAGGATGATAATGAAACGGTTGTCCTTCTTGCCCATGCCCTTGATGAACTCCGTGTTCAGCCTCGTCCCGATCTTCGGTGCCGGTTCGATGTGGCCGGGCCCGAGGTCCATCACCTCCTGGACGGAATCGGCCAAGGCTCCCAGGACCGTGGTTTCGCCGTCGACCGTGACCTCGACGATGATGATGCACGTGTTCACCGTATTCTCCGTCTTCGACATGCCGAACTTGAGCCGCAAATCGACGACCGGGACCACGCTGCCCCGAAGGTTGATGACGCCGCGCATGAAGTCAGGCGTGCGCGGTACCTTGGTGATCGAGGTGAAGTCCAGGACCTCCCGTACCTTGCCAATGTCGAGGGCGAAGACCTCGTCATCGAGCTTGAACGTCAGATACTGCGTCGTCTCCATGATTGCTGCTGCAGCCATAGGTACCTCCTCGCCAGAAATGCGTAGTGCGGGATTTTGTCGGACTTGACGCACATCGCTGGTTGGCTCCACGTCAGTCATACCGCACCTGGTTTTAAAATCTCTCAAATTCGCTGTCCCGGCGGTCGTCGTTGCCCTTCCCGTCATGCCCCAGGTTCAGGGCAATTCCGGCATGAACTGCTGCACCGAGCGCTGGCAACGGCTTCGGCGCGACAGGGGCGAAAGCGGCCCTATGCCACGCCGGAACGTGTTTTACCGCTGCAACCTGACGCGAAGCCTGGGGCTCTGCCGCCTTGAAGAACGCTATCGCGCGCTGCAGCTGCTCGGCCTGGGAGGAGAGCTCTTCCGCTGTGGAGGACATCTCCTCGGCAGCACCCGCGTTTTGCTGGATCACCTGGTTCAGTTGCTGGATCGCGCCGTTGATCTGGTCCGCGCCGGTGGTCTGCTCCTTGGACGCGGCGCTGATCTCCTGCACCAACTCCGCGGTCTTCTGGATGTCCGGAACCAGCCTGGCAAGCATTTGTCCCGCCTTCACGGCCACTTCGACGCTGGTGGTCGACAGCTTGCTGATCTCGCCGGCTGCCGCCTGGCTCCGCTCGGCGAGCTTCCTGACCTCTGACGCAACGACCGCGAAGCCCTTGCCATGCTCGCCTGCCCGGGCGGCCTCGATGGCGGCGTTCAGCGCCAGGAGGTTCGTCTGGCGCGCGATCTCCTCGATGATCGAGATCCGGGAGGCGATGTCCTTCATGGCGGCCACGGTCTCGGCAACTGCCCTGCCGCTCTCCGTGGCGTCTGCAGCCGACTTGAGTGCAATTTTTTCGGTCGTCTGGGCATTGTCCGCGTTCTGCTTGATCGTGGCGTTCATCTCCTCGACGGATGATGATGCCTCTTCTGCGGATGCTGCCTGCTCGGTCGTTCCCTGGGACATCTGCCCGGCGCCCACGGAGAGCTGCTGGCTGCCCGAGGCCACGTTGTCGGAGGCGCTCTTCACCTCGGTGACGACGGTCCGGAGGCGTTCCATCATGGCCTTCATCGCATTCAGCAGCTGGCCCGTTTCGTCATTGTTCGTCACCGAGATATCCAGCATCAGGTCGCCTTCGGCGAGACGGTTCGAAACACGCACCGCCTCGGTGAGCCCCTGATTCACGCTCCTGACCAGCAGCAGGCCGATCGCAAGGATGAGCGACATGATCAGGACCATGGCGACCACGTACCTCCTCGCCTCGGCCCAGAAGACGGCCTGGACGTCGTCAATGTAGATGCCCGACCCGATCACCCACCCCCAGGGCTCAAACCTTTTGACGTAGGACACCTTGGGTACCGGCTCCTTGAAGTCCGGCTTGGGCCAGAGATAATCCACGTATCCCGCCCCGCTCGCCTTGACCGCGTCGACAAAGGCCACGAAGAGCCGCTTCCCCTCGGGGTCCTTGAAGTCAGACAGGTCCTTCCCGTCGAGCTCGGACTTGTAGGGGTGCATGATCATCGTGGGGTGCATGTCGTTGATCCAAAAATATTCCTTCTCGTCGTAGCGGAGCTGCCTGATCATGGCGACCGCGTTCCGCTGCGCCTCGTCCATGGTCATCTTGCCCTGCAGGGCGAGACCATGGTAGTACTCCAGGACGCCGAAGGCTGATTCGACCACGTGCCGTGTCTTCACCTTCCGGTCCTCGAACAGCTCCCGTCTGATGGTGAAGAGCGAGAGGAGGGTGATGGCGAGGATGCCGGCCATCATCAGCCCTGTGATGAACAGGATCCTACCCCGAAAGGTGATGCTTCGCGAGATCTTCATGGAATGCTCCTTGTCCGTGTCGCCATGCACGCCTCACTCGACGGCCTTTCTCCGGACGAATCTACGCTGAAACGGCGATTCATTCGACCGCCTCCAGTTCGAAGACCCGATCGCGAGGTCAGGCAGAAGGCGTTCCGGTTTCCGTTAGACAGTAGCCCCGCCGCGGGCGATCTTGGTTTCCTCATGTTCAACCTGCCGGACCAGTTTCGGGATATCGAGGATCAGCGCCACCGTCCCGTCCCCCATGATCGTAGCGCCGGATATCCCTTCGACCCCCTGATAATATTTCCCGAGCGATTTAATGACCGTCTGGTGCTCGCCGATGACCGTGTCCACCACGAGCCCGACGCGCCTGCCGTCGACATTCGTGATCACGATCTGCTGAAAGCGGGGCGGCGCCCCGTTGATCCCGAAATAGTCCCGCAACCGGATGTAGGGTACCAGCGATCCCCGGACATGCGCCAGGTGCCTGCCGTGCGTGCCGGCGGCGTCGCCCTGCGAGAGTTCCACGCACTCTTCCACGAGGGACAGCGGGAAGATGAAATGCTCGCCTGCCGTCCGCGTCAGGAAGCCATCGATGATGGCAAGGGTGAGCGGGATCTTGAGCAAAATGGCTGTCCCCCTGCGCGGCGCGCTCGTGACCTCGATACTGCCCCGGAGCCCATCGATCGCCTTCTTGACCACGTCCATCCCCACGCCGCGTCCCGACACTCCGGTTACGCTCTTCGCCGTGGAGAAGCCGGGTGCGAGGATCAGTTCCATCACCTGTCGCTCCGACAGCTCGTCATGGGGCTGGATCAGGCCCCTCTCGAGGGCTTTGGCCCTGATGGCCGAAACATCCAGGCCCGCTCCGTCGTCCTCCACCCGGATCAGGACATGGGCTCCCGAATGCACGGCCGACAGGTGGATCGTACCCTGCCTCGGCTTGCCCGCGGCCTGCCGGACGGCGGGCTGCTCGATACCGTGATCGATGCAGTTCCGGATGATATGGACCAGGGGATCGCTCAGCCGCTCGATCACGGTCTTGTCCAGCTCCGTCTCGGCCCCGTCCGCAGTCATCTCGATCTCCTTGCCGAGTTCCACGGAAAGATCGCGAACGATTCGCTTGAACCTGCTGAACGTCGTCCCGATGGGCAGCATGCGGATGTTCATGGCGTTGTCCCGGAGGGAGGCGGTCAGCCGCTCCACCTCTTCTGCGATCGCTAGCAGAGCGGGGATCCGGCTGGTCGCCGCCGTCTGGGTCAGCCGCGCCTGGACCGTCACGAGTTCGCCCACGAGATTCACCATGGTGTCGAGCTTGCTGGTCGCCACGCGGATGCTCTGAGCCGCATCTGCGCCCTGGCGCTGCTCCCGGAGCTCGCGCACATGCTGCTGTTCGAGCAGGGCCGACTCCACCTTGGCGCTGGGTACCACGCCGGTCTCTACCAGCATCTCTCCGACGCGCTTCTTGCTCTCCAGCACCTTCTGAAGGTCCCCGATGGCCAGGTCTCCGCGTTCGAGCAGGATCTCGCCGACCTTCTTGTAGGTTTTCTCGTCGTCCAGAAAGCCGTCCCGGTCTATGATGTCGATCTTAACGTCGGAGCCGTCCTTTACGAAGATGAACACGTCCTGAATGGCGTCCAGGCCCCGGCAGGTCGAAAGGATGGCGTCCCACGAAGTGTAGCAGGCCTGGGGATCGAAGTCCTCGAGGAGCGGGATGGCCTCCGTATGGGCAATTATCTTGCATGCTCCGAGCTCCCGAAGTTCGTTCAGGAGGTGGACCGGATTTATCCCGTGCAGGGCGATGTCCGCAGCCGGTTTGAAGCGAATACGGTACGTGAGGCAGGGCGCCCCGGCCTCCGGTTGTGCGATGCTCTTGGCCGCCGGCTCCGCGGCCGGTCCGCCCTTCAGCTCCATGCCCGGGAGCAGCTGCCGGAATTCCTCGAGGATCTCGGTGCACCGCGCGGGGTCCGCAGTGCCGCCGCGGTAGTAGACGTTGAACATGGCCTCGATCTGGTCTCGGGCGGCAAGGGTGAGATTGATGATCTCTTTCGTCGCCGTCACCTTGCCTGAACGGACGTTGTCCAGGATCGTCTCCAGTTCGTGCGTAAAGCCGGCTATCTCGTGGAATTCGCAGGCGCCGCCGGACCCCTTGATCGTGTGCATGGCGCGAAAGGCTCTGCCGATCTGCTGGCCGTCGTTCGGATCTTTTTCGAGCTCCAAGAGCGCCTGCTCCAGCTCCGCAAGCAGCTCCTGGGCCTCCGCCTGGAATGTTGCGCGCAGTTCGCGCACAATGATTTCCGAGGAGTCATCAAATGCCGGTTTGCTCTTTTCATCCATGTCAGGCTCCATGAGCCGCCGCCCAGAGGCAGCTCTTCTCCGTATCCAGTTTACAGCCCGTGAGCCGGCCGAAGCCGGCGGCCTCGACCATGTCCGTAAACACCTGGGGCAGCGGACCGCTCAGGCAGAGCCGTTTCTTCAGGCGAACGGCGCTGCGGTGGGCCGAACAGAAGAGCTGCAGGCAGGAGAGGTCCAGGGCCTGCGCGTTCGCCAGAGAAATCGAAATGTCGTCCGAGTCGATCAGCGCCTTGATCAGGGTGTGTCTCAGCTCTGCGGCATGCGGCAGCGTGATCTCGCCTTCCAGCGTGATCACCACGCTCGTCCCGGATTGTTGAAAATTCGCTCCCATGCTGTTCACCTCGCTTGACGGGGAATGGTTATTGCCCGCAGTTCAACGGGCATTCGTTTCCTCGAACTCGGCACTTCGGACAAGCCGGGGAACGTCGAGAATGAGCGCCACGGTGCCGTCGCCGAGGATCGTTGCGCCGGATATGCCCTTCACGCCGTGGTAATATCTTCCCAAGTTCTTGATGACCGTCTGATGGCCGCCGATCACAAGGTCGACCACGAATCCGACCCGTCGGTCGTTGACCCGGGTGATCACGATCTGTTCGATGGAGGGCGCTTCGCACCCTATGGCGAAGCGCTCCCGGAGGCGTAGATAGGGGACGATCTGTCCCCGCACATGGGCAAGGTGCCTGCCCCGGGACCGTTCCCGGTCGTCGCGGGACAGCTCCACGCATTCCTCCACGACGGACAGCGGGAAGATGAAGTGCTCACTGCCGATCCTGGTCAGGAAGCCGTCGATGATCGCCAGGGTCAGCGGCAGCTTCAGCGTGATGGTGGTCCCGGTCCCTTTCCGGCTGGTTATGTCGAGGGTTCCGCGCAGCGACTCGATGGTCTTCTTCACAACGTCCATCCCCACCCCGCGGCCGGACACGCTCGAGACCTTTGTTGCCGTAGTGAATCCCGGCGTCAGGATCAGTCCGAACAGCTCCTGCTCCGACAGATGTGCATCGGCTGCAATGAGACCCCTCTCGATCGCCTTGATGCGGACCGCGTCGGAATCGATGCCGCCTCCGTCGTCGGTTATCTGGATCAGCACGTTCGCACCTGCATGCACGGCGGACAGGAGGATCGAACCCTGACGCGGTTTGCCCGCTGCCTCGCGGACGGCCGGGGTCTCGATGCCGTGGTCGATGCTGTTCCGGATGAGGTGCACCAGCGGGTCGCCGAGCCGCTCGATGACGGTCTTGTCCAGCTCGGTCTCGGCGCCGGCCGTGGTCAGCTCGATCTGCTTGCCCAGTTCCCCGGACAGATCCCGCACCAGGCGCTTGAACCTGCTGAAGGTGGTGCCGATGGGCATCATGCGGATGCTCATCGTGATGTCCCGGAGCTCGGCCGTCAGCCGCTCCACCTCCTCCGAGATGGCGAGAAAATCGGTAGAGCCGTTGCCATGGGTCGATGCCGCCTGGCTGAGCCGCGCCTGCACCGTCACCAGTTCCCCGACGAGGTCCACCAAGCGGTCGAGCTTTTCGGCTGGCACCCGGACGGTCATCACCGATTCTTCCTTGTGGCGTTTTTCGCGCACGTCGCGAACGTGCTCCTGCTCGGCGAGCGCGGCAGTCACCTTATCGGGTCCGATTGCGCCCATGCCCACAAGGATCTCGCCGAAGCGCTTCTGTGCCGAAAGCCCCTGCCGGACGACCTCCGGGGAGACGTCTCCGCGTTCGACCAGGATATCACCGATCCTCTTCGTGTACGGCTGGAAATCCACGTTCTGCGACGGGTCGATGACGTCGGCCACATCGATCTTCACCTTGGAGCAGTCCTCCACGAACAGGAACACGTCCTTGATGGCATTCAGCCCGCGGTTGGTGGTGAGCAGGACGTTCCAGGAGAGGTAACAGTCTTCCGGGTCGAGGTCCTCGAGGAACGGCACCGGCTCGGTCAGGGCGACGACGGTGCATTCGCCGAGTCCGCGCAATTCATCGAGCAGGCGGATCGGGTCGATTCCTGTCTTGAATATGTTCCGACCCGCCCCGAAGGCGATGCGGTAGGTAGCGATTGCCTCGCGCCGCTCGCCGGCCTTGGTTTCGACTGCGGAGGGCAGAGGCCCGGCCGGGGGTTCCTTCCGGACATCGGCAGGGATAAGCTTCTTCAGCGACTCTATGAGGGGGACATTGGCCCGCTCCAGTTCCGGTCCGGCTTCATCGGACGCAGCGAGCATGGTCTTGATCCGGTCCCGCGCCTGAAGCGCAAGGTTGATCAGCTCCCGGGAAGCCGACATCCTGTTGTTCCGGACGAGGTCGAAGACGGTCTCGATCTCGTGGGTGAACTTCGAAACCCTCTCGAAGCCGAACATGGCTCCGGAGCCCTTGATCGTGTGCAGGGCGCGGAAGATCCGACCGATCAGCTCTCCGTCCGCCGGCGATTCCTCGAGCTCGAGCAGCGACGCTTCAAGCTCTTCCAGACGCTCGTTCGCTTCTTCCAGAAAAACGGACCTGTGCCTGTCGCTTATCGCCACGACGATGTCCTTCCTCTCATACGCAGCCGGCCGGGGTTGCCCGGATACGCGCTGCTACTTCACGAACTTCTTCACTACGTCAAGCAGCTGTTCCGGGGAAAACGGCTTGACGATCCAGCCGCTGGCCCCCGCCTGTTTTCCCTCCTGCCTCTTGCTCTCCTGCGACTCCGTGGTCAGCATCACGATGGGCGAGAACTTGAAAGCCGGCAGGCCGCGGAGCTTCCTGATGAGCTCGATGCCGTCCATCTCGGGCATGTTCAGGTCGGTGATGACCATGTCGATCTTTGCGCCCGCGATCTTCCCAAGGGCGTCCCTGCCGTTCTCCGCGACCAGCACGTCGTGCCCCGCCTCCTTGATGGTGAAAGCGACCAGCTGCCGCATCGATGCGGAGTCATCTACAACCAGAACGGTCTTTGCCATACGAGAACCCTCCCGCTATTTCACGTTCAGAGCGAGGAGCGTCTTGTTCATGACCGCCCGCTCCGACTCCATGGTATACAACTTCTCGATCCACGACGCGTTCGCCCTGTGGTGGGTCACGCTGGCATCCCGGAGCTTCGCCAGGATCTGCTCCGATTCGGCCTTGAGTTGCAGCAGGGGCTCGACCACATGCTCGATCCGCTGACGGGTGATGTCCTGGAACTGCATGGAGACGATGATCCCGCTGATGTCCCTGGCGAGCGCATCAGACTCCTTGGTGAGCTCCTCGAGCCGCTCCTTCGCGTCGCGGACCACGGCGTCCAGCGTGGCGAGCGCCTCATCGACGGCCGTCCCTGCTTGGAGCGATTTGGCCGTGTGCTCGGCCGTGCTCATCTCGGTCTTTTGATACATGGCGCTCATGTCCGCCCCGATCTTGGTGATCAGCTGCTTGATCTTGTCGGCGGCGCCGTTGGACCGGTCGGAAAGCTTTCTCACCTCGTCGGCGACCACACTGAACCCCTTGCCCGCCTCTCCCGCGCGCGCGGCCTCGATCGCCGCGTTGAGGGCGAGCAGGTTGGTCTGCTGCGCGATGTATTCGATCTCTCCCACGATCTTCCTGATGCTTTCCGCGTCCTGGGCGATAACGCTCATCTCCTGCTGGGTTTCTCTCGCGGAGCTCGTGAGTGTCTGAAGGTCGGCCATGACGCTCTTGAAGGTCTGCCTGCTCACGCTGATAGCCGACGAGTCTCCGCCGCTCACTCCGAGCCTGCCGAAGGCGTCCGATGCGCTCTCCGACTGCTTCCGCGCCCGGCCGACGATGCCCATGAATTTTTCACCCATTTCCAGGGCGGCCTGTTCGGTCTGCTTCGTGACCTCTGTCAGCTGGTTCGTCAGGACCGGAATGATCTGAACCTTGCTCTGAAGGTGACCGGCGACGGGCGTTAGGATCGATTCGATCCCGGCAAGTTCGATCTTCTGCTCCTGCCCGTGCTTCTCTTCGAGCGAGGCGTGATGCCTCTGCAGAAGGGAAATGGCGAGGAACAGGGCGGCGCCGTAACATACGATGAAGGCGCTCAGCCGAACCTGCCACGTGGTGAACAGGGACGGCAGCGCAGCAAGCAGGAGAAGACCAGCCAGAATGGGCTTTATTTTTTTGTTCTCGGTCATATCCCTCCTGCAATCCCGGCTGAGCCTCCCGTCAATCACTATAATAATAAGGAAGGCTGATCTCTTTTCGGAGATTCCATTGAAATCTTGAATGATCTTTAGGGGTATTTTCAGGTTTTTGTCTGGAAACGTTTGTAATTAACCCTCTGTTAATCCACAGAAACTCATGCACTTTTCGTTCCGGATAAATATGTACATTTTTTCAGATATTTAAGTCTAAACAAACCCGTATGACTGTACAGAAACAGGACAGTGATGCGTGAAAAGTACCGTTTCTTGACAGCTTGATTTTGCAGGATAAAGGTGTTAATCTGAGGCCTCATGAAAGGAAAGCCCTTCTCCGATGCAAACCGGCTCGATCAATATAAAGAATCTCTCCTTCGATGATCTTACCCGGGAGTTGGTGAGCCTGGGCATGAAGAGATATCGTGCCGGACAGGTCCATGAGTGGATATACCGGAACAGCGCGGACGCCTTTGACGAGATGACGAACATCCCGAAGGCCGAGCGCGTCCTGCTCGCGGGGCGTTTCTTCATCCCATCGCCCCGGCTGCTGAAGCAGGAGCGCTCCTCGGACGGGACCACAAAATTTTTATTCGAGCTTACCGACCGCCATACCATCGAAAGCGTGCTCATCCCCGACGAGGACCGGAAAACGCTCTGCGTCTCCTCGCAGGTCGGCTGCGCCCAGGCCTGTCGCTTCTGCCTCACCGGCAGCGGCGGGTTTCGCAGGAACCTCGACGCCTTCGAGATCGTAGACCAGATCCTGTTCGTAGAGAAGCTGATTGCTTCCGGTGAACGTGCCGGCACCGTTCACCAGGGAGGCGGCGGAGACTTCAGGCGCGAGCCCGTGCGGTACATCACGAACATCGTGCTGATGGGAATGGGTGAGCCTCTGGCGAACTTCGACAACGTGGTGCAGGCGCTCCGCGTGATAACGGCAGACAAGGGGCTGGGGTTCTCGCCGCGCAGGGTGACGCTCTCGACCGACGGCCTGGCGCCGGAAATAGACAGGCTCGGAACAACCGGCATCAGGGTCAACCTCGCCATCTCGCTGAACGCAACTACCGACGCGGTCCGCGACCGGATCATGCCCGTGAATCGCCGCTACCCGATCGGGGAGCTTTTGGCCGCCTGCAGGCGCTTTCCCCTCGACGAACGGAGGAGGATCACGTTCGAATACGTTCTGCTCTCGGGCGTGAATGATTCGGGGGAGGATGCGCGGCGGCTCGTGCACCTGCTCAAGGGCATCAGGAGCAAGGTCAATCTTATCCCCTTCAATCCCTTTCCCGGCAGCGAGTTCAGGCGGCCCGCTGATGCCGCGGTCCGCCTCTTCCAGAAGGTCCTGCTGGACCATCACTTGACCGCACCCCTGCGCGAGTCACGGGGCAGGGACATCTCGGCGGCCTGCGGCCAGTTGCGGGAGCAGGAGGCTGCGCTGCATCCGTAATCTCCCTTCGGAGGGATTGACGGAAGGCGGCGCAAAATAACAGGGACACTTCTGTTCGCGATGCGTCCCCCTTGTCTGCCCACTCGTCAATCCCGGTCAGGCAGCCATTTCGAGATTTTCGAGAACATTCTTCAGCGCTACCTCGTCCTGCTTCAGCTCATCCCTGAGCTCCTTCCGTATTCCCGACGCGATCAAGACCCTGAGCTCCGGGGTCGTGGTATCTCCTCCAGTTCGGTGACGAGCAGGTCACGTTCCATCTTGTCCATGACGTTCATACTTCCCTCCTCTTTTCCTAGCGAGCTCTCTTACCTGATTTATTACCACCGAGGAGGAACAGGCAGCAACAGGCTTACGGCAAGCAGGTCTCCACGAATAGAGTGCCGTTTAAAAACCGCACTGAACTCGAAGGCTTCTTTCACTTCTCCGCTGCGTGACGGGGCGAGTCATCACACAATTGATCCCCGGCCACTATGCTATACTAAAACTGCAGGCAGTGATTTTGCCAGGGAGCGTAAACGGATTTTGTCTTATAACGTTCACAGCGGGTGAGGAGGCAACGGCTCATGGGTGACCGATCATATGAATATATCATCGTAGGCGGGGGCCTGGCCGGGGCATCGGCCGTCGAGGGGATACGGGAACTGGACAAAAAGGGGGCAATTCTCCTTCTGAGCGCCGAGAAGCACCTACCCTATGACCGCCCGCCTCTGACGAAGAAGCTCTGGTTCGGAAAGAAAAAGGTCGAGGAGATTTTTCTCCATGACCGGAAATTCTACGACGAGAACGGAGTGACCGTGGAAACCGGCATCACGGTCACGTCGCTCGATGCGAAACAACGGGCGGTCACGACGAACGCCGGCAACGAGTATCGCTATCGCGAACTGCTCCTTGCCACGGGCGGCATCCCGCGAACACTCCCCATTCCCGGCGGCGACCTCGCGGGCATCTGTTACTTTCGCACCCTGGACGACTACCTGAAGCTGCGGAAAGGATCCACAGAGGGGAAAACGGCGGTCGTCATCGGCGGCGGGTTCATCGGTTCCGAAATAGCGGCTGCGCTGACCATCAATAAGGTCGGCGTGACGATGATCTTTCCCGAGCCCTACCTCGTCAGCAGGGTCTACCCTGAATACCTTGGGCGGGCGCTTTTGAACCTGTACCTCTCGCGCGGCATCAAGGTCCTGGCAGATGAGAGGCCCTCTGCGTTCTCCCAGGAAGGCGACCGGTTCACCACGTACACCGCGAGCGGTACGAAGATCGGGTCCGACATGGTGATTGTGGGCATCGGCATTGCGCCCTCGCTCGATCTTCCGAGGCGTGCGGGACTGCAGACGGCCAACGGGGTCATTGTGGACGAATATCTTCAGGCGTCGCTCCCCGGCATCTACGCTGCTGGTGACATCGCGTTCTTTCCCTACCAGGCGCTCGGAAAACAGACGCGCGTCGAACACTGGGACAATGCCTTGAACCAGGGCAAGCGGGCAGGTTTGAACATGGCCGGTGGGCACAAACCTTATGACTATATGCCCTACTTTTTCTCTGACCTCTTCGAGTTCGGGTACGAGGCGGTGGGAGAAGTGGACGCCCAGCTCGAGACGTTCGCCGACTGGCAGAAGGAAAACGATACGGGCGTGATCTATTACCTCAAAGACGACAGGGTCCGGGGCGCGATGATGTGCAACGTGTGGGACAAGGTCGAGGCGGCCCGCGAACTGATCCGCAAGAATGCGAGGGTGACGAGAGAGGGCCTGCGCGGCATGATCAAATGACAAAAAATGGATCCGCAAAGCTTAACAATAAAGGAGGCTAAGAATAGATCTTTAAGCTATTTAAAAAGTCTATGGCCTCTGTTGTTAGGACATCGCAAAAGAGTTGCCGTTAACATTATTTTCTCGGTGTTCTCTGTGGTTGGTTTTAATAATAGGAAGGACGAACAGGGAGGTCAATATGAAACTGGCAGAACAAACCGCAAAACCCGTAGCGAAAGGGACCGCCCCCCTTTCGCAGAAAGAAGCGGAGGAACTCGCGCGAGAGATCCCGCTGTGGTCGCTGGGCAGAGGTGCCATCGAACGGGAATTCCGGTGCAGGGATTTTCGAGAGGCCATGGAATTCGTGAACCGCGTGGCAGCGCTTTCGAACGAACAGGACCATCACCCTGATATTTTCATATCCTACAGCAAGGTGCGGTTGACCCTGTCGACGCATAAGGTCGGCGGCCTGACGCTGAACGACTTTGTCGTGGCGGCGAAGATCGACCTCTTGGCGGACCAGCAGCGGGTCGGAAAGGCTGCATGACCGATCATCTCACGGAGACCCCGGAACAGAGCGCCGCAGCGAGCCTGAAGGGAAAGGTCGCCCTGATAACCGGTGCCAGCAGAAGGATAGGACGCGCACTCGCCATCGCTCTTGCGGAAGAGGGCGTAAATATCGTGGCGCACGACCGCAAGGCGCAGGAATCCGAGACCGCAAGGGTGTGCAATGAAGTCGAGGACTGCGGGGCGAAGTCCTGGAGCATCATTGCCGATCTCGAACGGCCGGAAGAGTACGAGTCGTTGACCGCCCGGGCCCTCCAGGCTGGGGGGGGGCTCGACATCCTGATCAACAATGCCTCCATCTTTCTTCCGACTTCGATCATGGATGTCGGCTTCAGCGACGTGGTGCGACATATGCAGGTGAACGCGTGGACGCCCTTTGTCCTTTCCCGCGAGTTCGCAAGGCTCGCCGGCCGTGGCAAGATCATCAATATTCTCGATACCCGCATAGCCAGCCATGATCCGGCGCACGTGGCGTACCTCCTGAGCAAGCAGATGCTCGCGTCCCTGACAAGGATATGCGCGCTGGAATTCGCTCCAGCCATTACGGTAAACGCCGTTGCGCCCGGCTTGATTCTCCCGCCAGCGGGTAAGGATGAGAGCTACCTCGACCGGCTGGCAGAAAAGGTCCCCCTCAGGAAGCACGGGGGGCCGGGGGACATCGCGGACACTGTTCTCTATCTGCTTAAAAGCGGCTTCGTGACCGGCCAGATCATCTACGTTGACGGCGGCCGGCGCCTTCTGGAGGGCGGCAATGGACCGGATTCTGATTAAGGACCTTCTGGTGCGGTGCGTCATCGGCGTTCATGACGAGGAGCGCCGGGACAAACAGGACGTGCTTATCAACGTGGCGCTCGCAGTGGATCTTAGGAAGGCCGGCTCGAGCGACCGGATCGAAGACTCCGTGGATTACCGCGCCCTGAATAAGCAGGTCCTGGGCATGGCGGAGCGCTCGCAGTTCCATCTCGTCGAAGCCCTGGCACAGGCAGTGGCCGACATCTGCCTCGGCCATCCGTCGGTCCAGGAAGCAACGGTGAGGATCGAAAAACCCGGGGCGCTCAGGTTCGCACGGAGCGTCGGCGTGGAGATCGTCAGGAAGCGGCCGGGCTGACCATGGCGCGGGCCTTCATAAGCATCGGATCGAACATCGACCCGGAAACGAATGTGAGGAGCGCCATCCTCGGGCTCGCTTCGACGGAGCGGGTCACGGCGATCTCAACGGTCTATCGTACGGAGCCCGTCGGACCGCCAGGTCAGCCGTGGTTCTACAACTGTGTGGTGGAGATCGAAACGGACCTTGCCCCCCGGGAGCTTAAGTTCCGGCTGCTGCGCAGCATCGAGAGCGAACTTGGCAGGACCCGGGGCAGTGACAAGTTCGCGGCGCGTACCATCGACCTCGATCTGCTCCTCTGGGACGGGCTCGTGATGACGACACCGGACTTGGTCCTCCCGGACCCCGATATCCCGCTGCGGCCGTTCCTTGCGATCCCGATCCGGGAGCTCGCGCCCGGCCTGGTCCTGCCGGGATCGGGGCTGCATATACGGGAAGCGGCGGCGGCCTTGTCTCCGAACGCCATGACGCCGCTCGAGGCCTACACAGAAGAACTGCGAAAGGAACTCCTCCATGAGCGGAAACAGTGAACGGATCGAAAAACTGGTAGAGGAACTGCTGATCGAGCTCGGCGAAGACCCGCAGCGGGAAGG
This sequence comes from Nitrospirota bacterium, assembly GCA_035516965.1. Lineage (NCBI taxonomy): Bacteria > Pseudomonadati > Nitrospirota > Nitrospirota bacterium. The sequence goes on along the minus strand of DATIZR010000027.1, from coordinate 30,251 downwards.
TCTCCTCAAGACGCCCAAACGCGTTGCCGCGTCCCTCGCCTATCTGACCTCGGGCTACCGGGCCGATCTCGGGGCGCTGGTCAACGATGCCTGCTTCGCGCAGGAAACGACCAGCATGATCGTGGTAAAGGACATCGAGCTGTACAGCCTCTGCGAACATCACCTGCTGCCGTTCTACGGCCGCTGCCATATCGGCTACATTCCCCGGGGACGAGTCTTCGGCGTCAGCAAACTGGCCCGCCTGGTCGACATGTATGCCCGCAGGCTCCAGATCCAGGAGCGGCTCACGGAACAAATCGCCTTTGCGATCAAGGACTCGATCAACGCCGACGGCGTCGGCGTCATGATCGAAGCGCGCCACCTCTGCATGATGATGCGGGGAGTAGAGAAGCAGAATTCCATGTTCGTGACCTCGGCGGTGCTCGGGGTCTTCCGAACGAACCCTGCGACGAGAGAGGAATTTTTATCGATCATTAACAGGCCGAAAACGCTGTAAGCATGACCCGTTCTCGCTCGTAGCAACGAGTCATCGCGAACAAAAGGTTGCCAGGCCCGCATTCTGCGTCATCCGTGTCCGGTGATAACCCCCAAATGCAGGCAAGCGTCGTATCCTATGCCGTGGAAACCCTGGCCGCGTGTTCAAGGACCTGCTGGATGTGGACGTCCACCTGCCGGAGGACCGTCGGCGAGACCGCGTAGCCATCGCTCTCGTAGGTAAGAACAGGCATCCCGTGCCGGATACTGAGCGGTTTCAGGATCGCCTCCGAGATCCGGAACGGGAGGCAGTTGAACGGCCCAATGATGATGATCCCATCGTAGCCCAGGGCCTCGGCCTCCAATCCCCGGCCTACGGTCGGGACAATCTCGCCGTAGATCCCCGGCGACACATGATCAGAGGCCTTCTCGAACAGGGAAGCTGCATCATTGGGACCTGCCACGAGAAGGCCTGTTTTCTCAAACAGCCTCCGGTATTCTCCCTCGACCCGTCTCTCCGCCTGATAGGCAAGCCAGTGCTGCAGATACTGCTTTCCGTCCCTCTGGAAAATCCTCGAACAGGCCTTGGCCAAAGCAAGGCCGCCCGGCTTCATGCCCCATTCGCGGGCCGCTTCGGTCACCCCGTAATAGGTGTGATAGAGCAGCAGGTCGGTCATATCAACCGGCTTCAGGATTATGCCTCGTTCAGAATAGAGGTCCCGGACGCCGTCCATGAAGAACGGGCTGAACCGGGTGAAAAAGTCACCCATGACGATCACCCGCGGACAGGTCCGCCGCTCCCGCGTGCGCGGCAGCGCTGCGATCAGCTCGACGAATCCGGGCAGCTCGGCCTGGAACCGGGCCTCCGAGTCCGCTGCGTCCACAAGCCGCTGCCACTCCTGCCTGAGCTGATCCACGCTGCCTGGAGCGCCGACAACACGGAGAACGTGCTCGATCTCCACGAGGAGGTCCGCCGCGAGGAGCGTGAGCGCTGTGTTCTTAGCGAGTGTTATTCTGTCGATCGCGCTCCGTCCGTTCTCTGCGGTCGGGACGAACAGGAACAGGTCGGGCAATCGCTGTTCGACGATGAAGCGCCTGAGAAAGTCCAGGTAGGCGTCCAATACGCAGGGCGCGCCGCCCTCCAGCATGTAAAATCCCGCTATCTCGCCGCGTGCGCGCTCTTCGTTGATCTTGAGCAGTTGTCCGATGCAGAGCGGCAGAGGAAGGCACTCGCGGCCCGACGTATACTGGAGGCCCCGCTCGAGCTGGTCCCGGTCCAGCGGAGCGATCTTGCCGGCGTGCAGGCCCATCCAGCGAAACGCCATGGCCATCGCCTGTGAATGGACCTCGGAGAAATTGGGAAAATAAAACCGTACCCGCGGATCTTGCATGGATACGGTCTCTCCCTCTGAACGGATGACCGTACTCCCGGCGCCGGTCCTGCACAGGGAGAACTGCGCGCTCTGAACGGCCGGTGCTGCCTGATAGTTATGAACAATGTCCAGGAACGCTTCGAGACGGGTCTGGACACCGGCGTCGGCGGTGTGCGCGTCGATCTCGAGGATCAGGTACGGCTTGGCGCCCATCTCGGACGCGACCCTTGCGTGGGTAAAGGCGTCCACGGTGCAGCTGAAATTGCTGATGCAGACCAGGAACAGGTTCGGATATTTTTTGGCCAGGGTCATGGCGTTCAGGACCTGGTTGGAGAAGTGCCATGCAAAGGGCCCTTCTTCGACCGGCGCCAGGCAATCAGCGGGGATGGCTGCCGCGCCCATGCTGGACAGCTTCCTACCGATTGATTGAGACGCCTCGGCTGCGTAGGCGTTGTAACTGCGGCCGGCAAGCACGATCGCTGGTTTTCTTTCGAACAGCGCCTGCTCCAGGGCATGCTGCCCCAGCTCCCGCATGGCGCGTTCAGCCTTCTTCTGAGCGCTCTTTGCCGCTTCCCAAGCCTGCCCAACCCGTTCGCGTCCGATCGCGAACTCGCGGCTGGTCATCTCCTCCAGTTCCAGGCCGCATTCGTAGCCGCGCGTGAAATCCAGGACCGGGGAAAGAAAGCGGACATTGGGGAATGCTTCAGCAAGGAAAAAGGGGCTGGCTTGGGTGATCGGGCAGAGGTAGGAATCACGGCACGGGCCGGTCCGGGGCATGCGCTTCACGTGGGGCAGGAAGACCGCATCCACGCCTTGTTTGGCAAGGTCCAGGATCGCTCCGTGCGCTGTCTGCGCGGGAAAGCAAAAGCCTGAATAGGACTTCAGCTCGCCCTTGGGGTCAAGACCGGACAGAACAACGTTCAGTCCCAGGCCCTTGAAGAAGACCGAGTAGAGCGGGTAGAGCGAGTGCGTCAAAAGCGCTCTCGGAATTCCGATGGTCGGCTGAACACGATCCATTGCCGGCCTTTCGACCTGATCGTTCGTGGTTCCAAAGATCATTTCCGCACGCTGCTCCACCAGGTCCGCCGCCGCAACAACGTGGGTATTTCTCTTCCACACATGTTCGTAAAGGCTGCAGCGCCCGCCGAAGGGGAAACGCCGGCCCCCAACCTCGAAGCGGTCGATGCTGCAGTGCATCCGGCATGCCTTGCAGATGAAGCGTCCCGGGGACGCCATCTCGGCTTTGGCCAGGGAGAGCAGGTCCGTCTCAGTATCGAGGGTGTCATGAGACCGTGTGAGGGCCAGGAGCGCGACGCCCAGCGCTCCCATCAGTTCCGGGCTGGGGGGGATCACGACCATGCGGTCTACACTGTGGGCAAAGGCGTGGCCCACGGCGCGGTTCAGGGCAACGCCGCCCTGCAGGAACACCTTTTTGCCCACGGCGCGCGGCCCCTTGACCTTGGTGAGATAGTTCGCGGCGATCGCGTAGACCAGCCCGGCAACTATGTTCTCTGCCGACTGTCCCTGCTGGAAAGCGATGCGGATGTCGGAATTGATGAAAGCAGCGCAGGTTGCCTTGAGCTGCACCGGGGACGGCGCGGCCAGCGCGGCCTCTGCGATCTCCGACACGGTGATGCCGAGGTCCCCCTGGGCGCTCTCTTCCAGAAAAGACCCGGTGCCGGCAGAGCAGGCATTGTTCATCGCGTAATCGACAGGCACGCCGTTTTTGAGGCGGATGTACTTGGAGTCCTGGCCGCCGATCTCGAAGATGGTGTCCACGTCGGGGTCGAAGTGGGTTGCTCCCGTAGCATGGGCGGAGATCTCATTGTACACATGGGAGGTGCCCAGGTAAGCGCCGACCAGTTCCCGGGCCGAGCCGGTGGTCCCGATAAGTCCGACCCTGAGGTTGCCGGCCTCTTGCCCGATGACCCTGAGGCATTCGCGCGTCGCTGCCACGGGGTCGCTGCGCGTGCGGGTATAGTGCGATGCGACCACCGCCCTCGTTGCCGGATCGAGCAGGACCGCCTTGGTCGTCGTCGACCCCGCATCAAGACCAAGGACGAGCAGACCTTCCGGAGGCGCCTGCCGCGGCACCGGCGCGATGACCTGCACCCTGTCAGCCTGGCGATGAAGCGGCGGAAAGCTGTCCAGGATCGGCTGAAGCGAGATCTGCGGAGAGCTGTAGCGAGGGTCGTCGCGCGTGAGCAGAGCGCACCCCCAGGCCTCGAAACAAAGACTCTGCGCTGCGACGACGATTTCCGTGGAAGGAAGCTTCTCTCGCAAAGCTGCCAAAAGGGCGGCGTTTCGGGATACGCCGCCGATGACGAGCACCCGCTTGAGCTGTTGCTGCCCCTTTTCGAGCAGCGAGATCACCTTGTCGGCCATGCTGTCATGCAGCGTGTGCAGGATGTCCTCGGGGCTCGCTTCATTCCGGTTGAGCTTGTGGGTTATGTCCGACTTGCAGTGGACCGAGCAGCGGCTTGCCAGGGGTACGACCTTCCCGCTGAATGAGCGCTGGATCGCTTCCTCGATAGTAAGCCTCATCCGGCCGATCTGCTGCACAAAGAACTCGCCGCTTCCGGCAGCGCATTTATTGTGCGAAAGCACATTTTCGATCCTTCCGTCCGTAAGGAGATACACCAGAAAGGACTCGCCGCCCAGCGAGACGACGGCATCGAAATCGCCCCCCAACTCAGCCAAAGCCCGCTGTATGGCGGCAACCTCGGTGATGTGCCCCCGGCGGCCGGACACCCCGAACCAGTCGGCTCCGTCAAACTCCTTCCCGACGAGCATTTCCCCGAGCACCTCCAGGGGACGGCCCTGATGGGCCTTCACGCTGGAGAAGACATCGTCCCCACGCAAGGCCACTGCCTTCACCGTTATGGCGCCGATGTTCGCGCCCACACAGAACGGTTGCGGCGCCTTTTCCTGCAATAATGCATTCTGACTCATGGGCAGGATGTTCGGCATGGTTTCCCTCAATTCTCCACGGGGCAATATGAACGCTCTGCGGCAGCAAGCGCCCAGACCACGCGGTTCGCGGCGTTAAACTTGACGGTAAAATACAGGAGAGCGATCTTTGTTCCCGACAGACAACTCCGGATGTTCAAATCCGGCTCGTTCTTGCTTGAGGGGATCGATTTGGATCGACGAATGATTCAGTTGAGTCAAGTATAGCACCCAGGGCTGCGTATGGAGGAAAGAACCGGTAAAGGTTTCTTTGAGGATAGCGGTCAGAGAAAAGAACAAAAGCAGGAAAGGTCTGTTATGCGCATGCGACGGCCTTATCATCAGAAAGGCGAGAAGAAGGCACTAAAATCTCCGTAGCAGAGAACCAGGCGGAGGTCTCAATAAAGGGCCTCACCCTAAGACCTGCGTGTAGTTTATGTAAATTCCCTTGCCCTGCTGGATGGTTTACTGTATTCTCCTTACTCCGTGGGTAGTTATAACTCTCCGGGACAATGACGACATGGCGCTGAAATCAACCATATTCAAGGCGGAGCTCCAGATCTCCGACATGGGCCGCAACTACTACGGCGACCACAGCCTCACCATCGCCCGCCACCCCTCCGAGACAGACGAGCGCATGATGGTGCGCCTTCTGGCCTTTGCCCTGCACGCCCACGAGGCGCTGGTCTTTGGCGACAGCATCGGGTCCGATAATGAACCCTCGCTCTGGCAGAAGGATTTGACCGGCGGGGTCCAACTCTGGATCGATGTGGGACAACCCGACGAAAAACGCATTCGCAGAGCCTGTGGACGCGCGGCAGGGGTATATATCTACAGCTTCGGCGGCCACGGCGCTGACGTCTGGCTGAACCAGATCAGGAACAGTCTCGGACGCTTAAGGAATCTGACCGTGATAAACCTGCCCGCGACGACCCCCCCGGCCCTCGCCAGGCTGGCGCAGCGCAGCATGAAACTGCAATTCACCATCCAGGACAACCAGGTGTGGGTGACCGATGAACGGGAAACAGTGCACCTGGACCTGACCAAGGCAACGGTCCTGTCTCCTTCATAATCCGGCCGCCAATGAATCAAGACCTTTGACACGGATAAATGCGGGTTCAGTGTCGAAAGTATTATTATATTGCCTGACCTTTCTCTAACTGGCGATCCACTTCGCTCTCGTGCAATTCCAATAGCGCCATCGATGGTCGTCTTTCTTCCATTTGAGTGGAAGCGATTAGGATCATCAGTCCGGGGTTTGAGACGGTGCTGGAAAAAAGGAGGGGACGGTTCACGTCATGCAATGCTTAGCCGGCGATGTAGCGGGACGGAAAGGCCGGCGGACTCGGCTTTCACCGTACCCATTATTTTAAGACCGTTGCGTAAGAGGGAACTTTTGCAGACAGCGAGGATAAGCGGCAAGAAGAGAAACCAGGCCCGGAAGACCCCCTTCTCGTGTTCGCCCGTCGCAGCAACTCAGTAATGATCTGCGAAAGAGAGCAGCAGCCGTCATCGGTGTCAGCAGCTTGAAAAAACGATGCTATAATGTAAATATTCAATCGGGTATTGCCGGAAGAACCTCGGCATCAGTTGTCAGAAAACTGAGACAATCCGAAAGAAACAAGTGAAGGATGACAATACTATACTACTATGAAAAAAATTAGACTAATGATAATCGGGGTCCTGCTGCTCGTATCCAGCGGTTGCTTTCCCGTTTTCGTACCGGTGGACGACGGTCATAGAGGACATGAAGAACACGGCCATGGTGATCATGGAGACCATGATCATGGAGAGCATGGAGAGCACCATTAAAGTGCTGCGGGGTTCGATCAGTTTCGATTCAAGTCTCACCGGGATCAAATCTTTCTTTGCATATTAATCAACATCTAGGATTTGATCCCGATACGTTCTTTTCCCCGCATACGTCTGTCAGGTCTTTTCCCTGACCCCTACTTCTGCCTGCTCTCCCTGATCGTTATCATGACGTCGTTCTGCCTCTTCTTATCGTCGATCCAGGGCGACGTTATGGTCACGTCCACGCCGTTGCCCAGGGCAGCGCACCGCATTTCCGGAAGACAGAATACCGCGGCCCTGTTTCCGGGTCTATTCGCGATATTGCCGAGGAGTTCGAGGCCCTTCTGCTTCCGGTAAAAGGCCGCAACCCTGTCAAAGCCGTCGCCCGTACGAAAGCAATAGGCCTCTGTCCCGATCGAGGCATTGCCGGCTTTTCTTGCCGCGTTCTCGCTCTCCTGCACGTATTGCCTGCAGTACCGGTCCGTCGAAGCGTCGGTCTTGACGTTGGGGTAAGCCTTCACCCCGAAGTGCTCTTCGGCTGCTGCTGTTGCGCATGAAAACGCCAGCGCTGCCATAATGGTGATCATCTTTTGCATGTGCATTGCTCCTATGGACTCTCCTGGTTCGGACTTGATACTTGCCCTATTCCGTCGTCTCCAAGGCGCCTGTTTCTCCGCCCGTCTTCACGTTGGCAATCACTCTTCTTCCAAGCCCCTCGGGTTCTTGCCCTCCCCCGGTATTCGCAGACAACCAAAAAGGACGAGAAACAATATCGTCTCTCGTCCTTCCTTGCGTGATGCTTTCAAAATGCTGCGGACTAGGTCTTGGCCCCGAGAATCTGGTTCACGACAGTCAGAAGGTCCGCTGTCTGGATCGGTTTTGGGATGTAGGCGTTGGCGCCGAGCGCGAGACCCCTCTTCCGGTCCTCCTCAGCGCCTTCCGTGGTGATGATGACGATCGGGATGCCCTTGTGGGCGGGGTCGTTCCGGACCATGGACACGAGCTTCAGGCCGTCCATGATCGGCATGTTGATGTCGGTCAGGATGATGTCGAACTTCTGGATCGAAAGCTTCTTGAGCGCGTCGATGCCGTCGTTGGCCTCGACGATCTTGCTTCCCGGGATGCGCTTGAGCGCGAAGGATATCAGCTGCCGCATCGTCGGGGAATCTTCCACCACCAGAAAATTGTACTCGGGCATTGCCAACCTCCGTTTATTTTTCTTTCAGCAGATCGAGAAAGCTCTGGATGGTCGTGAGCTTGCGTTCCGACTGGGAGTAGAGCTTGGATGAGAAGAGCGCGGTCGCCGCGTGGCCGGCGAGCATCGAGAAGAGCTCGTAGTCCACGTTGGAGAAGGCCTGTTTCTGCACGAGCAGCTTGTAAATGGCAATGACGCCGATGACGTGCTCCTTGATCTTGAGGGGAATGCAGACCAGGGGGTGCAGGTAGTCGACCCCGCCTAGGTCGGTCGGGTCGCCCTCCCGGTAGTAGGCCTCGCCCGCCTTGGCCGCCGTGCCGATGGTCCCGTCGCCAAGCTTTACGCTGGCCCGGGCCTCGGGGCCCATGCCCTCCTGGGCCACGATCGTGAGCTCGTTCGTCTTCTCGTCGAGCATCATGATCGAGAACTCCTCGGCGCCGATCAGGTTCATGACGATCTCGAGAATGATCTTGAGGGACTCGTTGAAATCCAGGGTCGAGTGGAGCTGGTAGCTGGCCACGTACAGGTTGGCGAGGTTGTTGTTCTCGGCCTCCACCTCGATGTAGCGGTTGGCGAAGTCCTTGTTCTCCTCCTCGACCTGCCGGTACCGGTCGAGCAGGTTCCTGTTCTCATCCTCAAGGAACTTGATGCGCTCCTCCATGGAGTGCACCTTGAAGTTGCCCTCGCGGTCCGAGAATTTGGTGAGTTCCTCGAGCTGCGCGACGCGGTACCGGAGCTTCTCGTTCTCCTTGAGCAGCTCCTGCGTGAACTCCTCGCCTTTCTTGAAGACCTGGAGAAAATCCTCGACCCTCTTGGAGATAGATGCCGGTTCCTTGTCCATCAGACCCTCCTCATTCCCGCTGCTGCACGCAACATCAAAACGATGCCATCCCTTCGCACCCTCACGGACGGATGCACGCGGTCGAAAATGTAACCTATTATAGTAAAGTGCGCCGAATTTATCAAGGCCAATTCTTGGCGGTGGGGCCGCTCAGCGGTCTCAGCGTTCCTCGATCATTCCTCGGTTCATGACCAGTACGCGGTCTGCAAGCCGCTCCGCCTGGTCCCGGTCGTGCGTGGCCATGATGACCGTGGATCTGCCCTGCTTCTTCATATCGAGGATGATCGACTCGATGATCGCGGTGTTCTCCTGGTCCACCGAGGCCGTGGGCTCGTCGAGGAACAGCATCTCGGGCTCGATGATGAGCGCCCGCGCAATGCCGAGCCGCTGTGTCTCCCCGCTCGAGAGCGTGCGGGCCTGCTGGTCCTTCTTCTGCTCGAGGCCCACGAACGCGAGGGCCTCCCGGACCGGCCCGGCGACCTCTGCCGGGCGCCTTCCCCGGACCCTGAGGCCGTAGGCCGCATTTTGAAAGACCGTGGTGTTGAATATGCCCGTGCGGGGAAGCACGAGAGTGATCCGCCGCTTGAGCGCAAGGTCGTGCGTGAGCGGCGCGCTGTCGTCGCCGAAGAGGAGCTCGCCCCGGTCGGCCTCTTCAAGCAAGGCACAGATCCTGAGGAATGTGGACTTGCCGCACCCGTTGGGGCCCATGAGCACGGAGATCCCCCCCTTGTCAAAGACCGCTGAGCAGTCCTGGAGGATGGCCTTGCCCGCGTAGGCTTTTTTGATATGGGAAACGGCCAGCTTCATGGTGACGGCATTGCCCCCCTCTTCTGAACGCCATGCAGTACGGCGTTGACAAAAAACGAGATCGCGAGCAGGATGATGCCCAGGGCGAGGGCCAGTTCGAAGTTCCCCTTGTCCGTTTCGAGGGCGATGGTCGTTGTCATGACCCGTGTGTACCCCGCGATGTTGCCGCCCACGATCAGGATGGAGCCCACCTCTGCCATGACCCTGCCGAAGGCCGCGATGATCGAGGACAGGATGCCGTACCGCGCTTCCTTTATTATAGTGATGGTCACCTGGCCCGGCGTCGCCCCAAGCGTTCGTGCGGCCTGGCCGATCACCGGGTCAACGTTCACAATGGCCGAGTGGCAGAGCGCGCTTACGATCGGCAGCGCTAGGATCGTCTGGGCGATGATCATGGCCGACGGTGAGTAGAGCAGTCCGAGAAACCCCAGCGGCCCCTTGCGGGAAATGAGGAGATAGACGAAAAGCCCGACGACCACCGGAGGGAGACCCATGAGCGTGTTCATGGAGCTGATGGCAAGGTCGCGGCCGGGAAATCGCCTCAGGCCGAGCAACGCGCCCAGGGGCAGGCCCAGGATGGTCGCGACCAGGAGGGCAAGACCGGACACCTTGAGGGACAGGAGGATAATGCCGAAGAGTTCGGCGTTCAGGTGAAGGATAAGATCAAATGCGCGGATAAAACCTTGGGCGATTGAATCCATAGATAAGGGCACGGACCGGCGCGGGGATGTATACTGGGGGTATCGACTCGCTTGTGTCGTACCGGTCCGTGCCCGCCCTGCGTCCTAGTTCGCGTTCGGAATGAAAAGTGCGTTGCCGTTCTTGTCCTTGAAGGAAGCTATTACGTCCTGGCCTTCCTTGGAGATGATCCAGTTCACGAATTCCATCGCTTCCTTGTATTTCGCAGTCTTTGCTTTTTCCGGGTTCACGGCCATGACCCCATACTGGTTGAAGAGCGTTGGATCGCCTTCGAGCACTACGATCATGTCCAGCTTGTCCTTGTCCTTCGTGGCGAGCCAGGTGCCGCGGTCCGTGAGCGTGTAGGCCCGCTTCTCGTCGGCAACACGCTGGGTCTTCTCCATGCCCTGGCCGACCTCAAGATACCATTTCTTGCCCGCCGGTTCAAGACCCGCCTTTTTCCAGATCGAAAGCTCCTTGGTGTTCGTGCCGGACTTGTCCCCACGCGACACGAAGGGTGAGCCGTAGTCGGCGATCTTCTTGAACGCCTCGGTCGCCGACTTCATGCCCTTGATCTTCGACGGATCGTTCGTGGGGCCGATGACGAGGAAGTCGTTGTACATGACATCGTGGCGGTTCACGAAGAACCCCTCTTCTACGGCCTTCAGCTCGTGCTCCTTGGCGTGAACGAACACCACGTCGGCATCGCCGCGCTTGCCGATCTCGATCGATGCGCCGGTTCCCACGGCAACAACGTCGATCTTGATCCCGGTTTTTTTTTCGAATATCGGCAGCAGATAGTCAAAGAGCCCGGAATTCTGCGTACTCGTGGTCGAGGCCATGCGAATGCGCGTCTGGGCAGAAACTGCAGCCGCGCTGCCCATGATCAGGAATACCGAAATAAGTACGAAAAACCCTCTCATCATGCCCTCCGTCTCAGTAAAATTATAATTTTTCCCCTTCCGCTGAATTGGGGAAGAAAAGCGGCTCCCCATACTTGTCCTTGCCGAAGTCACGGATAATGGTCTGCGCTTCCCTGCCCTGCAGCCACTCGACGAACTGCATCGTCTCGCGGTGGCGCACCTGCGGGAACCTGGCCGGGCTTACCGGGATAAGCGTGATATAGTTCAGCAGAACGTCATCCTGTTCGACAAGCACCTGTAGGGATATCTTTGCTTTCATCGTGACATAGGTGGCCCGGTCCATGATCGTATAGGCCTGTTTCTCGTCGGTAAAGGCAAGGGTCGGAGCGTTCCCCTTTGCTCCCTGTTCGAATACCGTATACCAGGCACCCTGTGGTTCGATGCCCGCCTTCTTCCAGACCTCCAGTTCCTTTACATTCGTGCCCGACTTGTCGCCCCGCGTCACGAAGGGCGCCTTCGTGCCGGCGATCTTGCGCAGCGCTCCGGCGGCATCCCGCATTCCCCGGATCCCCGCCGGGTCGGCTGCGGGGCCGAGGATCACGAAGTCGTTGTACATGAGGTCGTAGCGCTTCGTGCCGAACCCGTCGGCCACGAATTTTTCCTCGAGCGCCTTCGCATGCACCAGAACGAGGTCATACTGCCCGGACTCGGCAAGCTTCAGGGCCTGTCCCGTGCCCGCTCCGGTATGCTCGACGAGTATGCCCGTCTTCTTCGTGAACGCCTCTTCCAGCGCCCCCACAATGCCCGCGTCAATGGGGCCGATGGTGCTTGCGAGCATGAGCTTCGTCGGCGCTGTTTCCGCGGCATTGAGCTGCGGGCAGATTGACATGGCCAGGAATACGGCAAGGAAAGGCACGATACGGCTCAACATGGCATGCCTCCTATGATTTCGTTCGCCGCACTGAGGACGCGGCGCTCTGAACGGCGTCGGGATTGAACAGGCGCATGCCGTGCTTTATGTATTTCGCGATGACGGCCTGGCCCTCGGGCGACGTGACGTAGGCGATGAAGTCCATGGACTCGCGGTAGCTTACATTCGGAAAGCGGTCGGGATTGACGGCGATGACGCTGTAGCTGTTCTTAAGGAGCGGATCACCCTGGAACAGGATCTTCAGGTCGACCTGCTTTTCATAATTGAGGAACGTGCCGATGTCCGTGAGGGTATAGGCCTTCTTCTGGTCCGCGAGCAGCAGGGTATCACCCATCTTTCCGCCGGTCTCGAAATACCATCCCTTGCCTTTCGGATTGATGCTGGCATCATCCCACAGATCCAGCTCTTTGATGTTCGTACCTGAATCATCTCCCCGGGACACAAAGGGGGAGCCCGTTTCGGCGATCAACTCGAAGGCCTCGACTGCCGTTCGTACCCCCTTGATCTTTGCCGGGTCCCTCTGCGGACCGGCGATGACGAACACATTATGCATGACGGGTCGCCGGTTGACGCCGTATCCCTCTGCGACGAATTTCTCCTCCCTGAAGGGGTCATGGACAAAAAGCAGGTCCGCCCCGCCTTTCTTGGCGATTCGGATCGCCTTGCCGGTGCCTACGGCGATGACGTCCACGGAGACGTCATAGCGCGTCGCTTTTTCATAGGCGGGAATCAGAATGTTGAAAAGACCTGAGTTTTGGGTGCTGGTCGTCGAGGCAACGATCAGTCTGGTCCGCTTCTTCATCATGGGTGCGCCTCCTCTGTTGTCCAGCCGTCAGGGCTGGAGTTTTTTTCTTCCCGCTTCAGGAATGACTGGAAATCATCATAGAAACGCCGGAACCGTTTGATCGCGCGCTCACCCTCTTTTGTGGCCCGCGCGCCGCCGCCCTTGCCGCCCGTGGCCAGTTCCACCAGGGGCTCCTTCGCCTGCCGGTTCATGGAGTCCACCAGGTCCCAGGCGTGGCGATACGCTATCTGCATTGACTTTGCGGCCTTCGTGATAGACCCCTGCTCCCTGATGCGCTCGAGCAGGACGACCCGTCCGTACCCGATGAAGGTCCCTTCGGGCCCATCGATCCAGATGCGGCCGCGCAACCCCGGCGTGGGCTTCGCGTTTCAGCTGCTGCGATGATGCGCGTTCCGCATAGTCGTAATATATCATAGGGAATAACGGTGGGCAAGGAGAAAGATCAGTAGTGAGGATCGGACCGCATGATGTGCGGCGCGCAGGAAAGGACGTTTACTCGATGACGCCGCCGCCCACGACGATGTCATTGTCGTAGAAGACCGCGGCTTGGCCGGGGCAGACGCCGGGAACGGGCTGTTCAAACACCACGCGAACCCTGTCGGGACCGGCCGGTTCAATGACAGCGGGCGCGTAAGACGAGCGGTATCGTATCTTGACCGTGACAATCGTGCGCTCATGAAGCTTATCAACGGCGACGAAATTGGGGTTCGCTACTGCCATCTCGCTGGCCTGGAGCTCGAACGGTTTTCCGAGCACGACCCTGTTCGTATCCGGCTCTACGCTCACGACATACAGCCGTTCACCCGCGGCTATACCGAGCTTTCTCCGCTGTCCGACGGTAAAGAAAGCAACACCGTCATGCCTGCCGACCACCTTTCCATCAATCATGACCATGTCTCCCGGCCGGAGCGTCTCAGGCGCATGCTCTTTGAGAAACGAGCGATAGTCATTGCCCGGGACGAAGCAGATCTCCTGGCTCTCGGGCCGTTCAGCCGCGGGAAGGGCGAGCCCGGCCGCGAGCCTTCGAACATCCGCCTTGCGCATGCCTCCCAGCGGAAAGAGAATGTGCCGCATCTGCTCCTGTTTCAGACGGTAGAGGAAGTAGCTCTGGTCCTTGTCCGGGTCGATGCCCTTTTTCAGCAGATACCGCGCAGTAGTTGGGTCCTGCTCGATGCGCGCGTAATGGCCGGTGGCAAGATGGTCAAAGCCCTGTGAGCGGGCGTAGTCGAGCAGCAGCCGGAATTTGACGAGGTCGTTGCACGTGATGCAGGGATTCGGCGTCCGTCCCCGGCGGTATTCGGAAATGAAGTCCCGGACCACGGACTCGGAGAACCGGTCCCGGGCGTCGATCATGCGGTGTGGGACGCCAAGATGTTGACACACTGCCTGGGCCGCGCTGATGTCGCAGCAAAGCCCCGCGGTCAGCTTCATGGTCGCGCCCTCGACGGACATGCCCTGCTGCTTGAGCAGGGCCGCCGCGATGGAGCTGTCCACGCCGCCGCTCATGGCTACGAGTACGCGCTTATTCATGGAGTGGCCTAGGTCCTGCCGCGAATGCACGCGAAGGGATAGGAATGCCCGGGTGGATGCACCGCTTGGGTAGAGTCAGAAACCGCATGCTAGATCCAAAGTTATCACGACAGATGGCGTTATCGACGTCGTCCCAGCAGCAGAATCCGTTGCCGTTCTTTCCCGTCAACAACTAACCTTACGCCTTTTTCCATTTCAGCGCAAGCAGGGTGACCGAGCCAAGCATGAATAGCAGGCCGCCGGCCAGAGCCCAGACCGCCCCCGGGTCCTTCACGATCATGAGGAAGGCGGCCGGCCCCCGGTCGAAGTTCAGGGTCTTCAGGTAGACGCCGACGCCCCGGTAGAAGACGGGCTTGTTCGGACGCAGGGCATCGCTCTTCACGAGTCGGTCTTTCTCGTACAGGGAGACCGATGCTGTCCAGTCGGTCATATATCCCGCTGCATCGGTTTCTACGCGGACCTCCTGCAGGAGCACTGCCCGGTCCTCCGGGAGCCTGCCGAATCCTCCCTCGGGAAGCATGCCGGAGAGCTTGTACCCCGAGACGGCGCTGAGCAGGTGCGCGAGCAGGATGAGAAGGAAGCCCGCATGCATGACCTGCGGCGAGATGCGGAGCAGGAATTCGGAGCGGGACCATCGCAACGAGACTGCCTGGATGCTGCAGACAATCGTGTTGATCGTGAGCACAACCAGGCCTGCAAGGGATGCAAAGAACCACCACGTCTGCCACGGGTTCGCCGCAGCCGCACCCTTGATCCAGTTCAGAAGAAGGTCGTCGTTCAGGGGAGCGAACACATCGCGGTACGCCGGCATCAGGCCCGAGCCGATAAAGAAGAGGCAGATCAGGACAAAGAGCGTCCAGACCGCTGTCTTGAGCGAAAGAAAAAAGTTCTTCATGGTTCCCGCTCATGCGGAACGCAGGTGTCCGCGAGCAGCCGCGAATCGATGATGCATGAATTGTTCAACACTGCTCCCGCCCTGCCGTATCCGTTTTTTCCCGAACAAATCCACGTCCGCCTTCTTTTCTTAAAACTCATGGGAACTCTTCATCAAGAGCCCGACACCCGCGTACGTGAACAGGACGATGATGAACCCGGCGATGCCCATCCCGATGACCTTCGGCCCTGTCCAGCCGCGCACGAGCCGCGCATGCAGGTACAGGCCGTAGAAGAGCCACACGATCGTGGTCCAGAGCTCCTTCGGCGTCCAAAGCCAATAGGTCCCCCACGCGAGGTAGGCCCAGATGCCGCCGAAGATCATCGCCGTGGAGAAGAGAACGTAGCCCAGGAGCAGGCAGCTGTACTGGCTTTTCTCGGCGCCCGGTTCGTCCTCCGCGAGCGCAAGGACGCCGTAGACTGCGCCGATGGCGAACAATGCATAGGACACGAAGGAAAGGATAACATGCAGCTCGAACCAGATGGTCTTGAGAACCGGCGGCAGGGAGTGCTCCACGGGCGCGGAGAGCGACGAGCCCGCCAGAAGCAGGATGACAAGCGGCATGGACAGAGAGGTGAAGAGATCGCGCTTCCGGTTCCAGCCCAGGACCAGCGCGAGAGCGCCGATCGCGAAAGCGAGAAAACCGAGCGTTTCGCGCATGCCCATGAGCGGTATCCTGCCGAACATCATTGCCGTGCCCGAGATGAGGACGGCGTGCAGGAGAAGCGCGGGCAGGACAAAGCGCAGGCGGTAGAGCCCCAGCGAATATAGAAGAATAAGAAGTAGATGCATAGCAGGCTTGGAACCAACTCCGTGAACCGCGGCGCGCACGAGCCTCGTCACTGCTGCATGCGGGTGAAGAACAAAAGGCATTCCGGATGTTCCGGAATGCCTTTTGGAGTCAGACCAGGTACGATGGGATTATTTCTTGCCGAGAATGGCTTCCTTTGCGGCTTTTGCCACGCGGAACTTCACGACCTTCTTGGCCGGGATCTTGATCGCCTCGCCGGTCTGAGGGTTCCGGCCCATGCGGGCCTTGCGCTGAACGAGCACCAGCTTGCCGAGCCCTGGCAGCGTGAAGGAGTTCTTGGCTTCCTTGTAGGCGAGCGTTGCAATGTCTTCCAGGATCTGTACCGCCATCTTCTTCTTGATGTCTGCCTTCTTCGCGACAAAATCAGCAATCTGAGACTTCGTCATGGCTTTTGCCATAAAAAATCCTCCCTTTAAAAAAATTAAAAAATTCTAACTGCCCAAAGGCAGATTAGGTGCTGTTTCGGGGAAAAGTATATACAGTCTGGCATGAAATAGCAAGAGAAATTTTTTCAATGTCCGCGTTTCGCGGCGCATTTTCACGAGATGGCGCACACGTGCGCGCTGCAGGCATCTTCAACGCGAGCGAGGGCCCTGACCAGCCCCGTTGCGGAGTGAGCGTAATCATCCCGCAGTACCGATAATGCTTATTCCGGCACTCTTGGTGGACGCTTTTGCAAGAGACCGGTGGATGCAGCACCTGCGTCCTTTCGGAGTTGACTTGACTGCCGCCTTTATGATAATTTATCGAACGCTGATTGCTTTCTAATCATTAGTGAGGAGGCCGAAAAATGGCTACGAAGACAAACTTCATTCTAAAGGTGCAGGACGCGAAGCTTGCCGATGTGCAGAAGGCGCTCAAGGACGCGAACGTGAACGTCGTCAGCATCCTTGAGGTCCACAAAGAGGAAGCCTGACCGGACCCGCGCCAGCAGAGACAAGGGGCCGGTGACGGCGCCGGAGCGAGGAACCAGCGTGTTGCTCTATCGCTCTCTGCTATACTTACTCTAGAAGTCATGGCCATGAAAATTACGCTTGCGGATCTTGAACTCGTTGCGAAAGCCCTGTCCATCAAGCTGACCTATGACGACCTCAAGACATCAAAGGGCGGATCTTGCAGGGTCATGGAAACGCGCAGGATCATCATCAATAAACACCTCCAGACCAGCGAGAAGATCAATCTCCTGGCCCGCGAACTCGGGGCTTTTGACCTGAGCGGGGTCGACGTCCCAGACAAGGTCAGGAAGAAGATCGAAGCGGAATCCCGGGAGAATTCGGGGGCGTAGAGCGGCAGGTCCTCTGCATCATGCCCGGGCGTGGCGGGGTCGGAGAAGGAGTCTGCATATGAATAACATAGTTCCAGTGGCCCTTATCGCCCTCCTCCTCCCCGGATGCACCTACGCCATCTCCCCGGAACTCGTCAAACAGGCTGACAAGACCCTTTCCTTCGAACAGATCGAGTCGGCTCCCGAGCAGCATAAGGGTACGCTCGTCATTCTCGGCGGAACGATCGCCGGAGCAATCCGCACCACGGACGGCACCATGATCGAAGTGGCGCAGCACTCCCTGGACTCCTGGGGCAGGCCGCTGCGGACGAACCGGTCCGGCGGCAGTTTTCTCCTCCTCCATCCTGGGTCCCTCGACCCCCTGCTCTACAGTCCGGGCCGCGAGATCACCGCCGCTGCGATCATCGACGGGAGCCGGCACAAAGGGCTCGACGACGGAGACCGCAGCTGGCCCCTTCTTCTCGCGAAGGAGCTGAAGCTCTGGCCGGAGCCGGGACGCGCCTGGAGCAGACCCCAGTATCTCGATCCGCTCTACGATCCGTACGCCTCACCTCGCTATTCCAACTGACGCTTATAGGGACAACGGAGCGGGGGCATGCCATGAGAGTGGAAAGAAGAACAATGTTCCTGTCTGCGTTCGCCGCGCTGCTGCTCTGCGCGGGATGCGCGCCCACCTTTTCCCGGGAGGCACTCGACCGCGTGGACCCCGACGCCGCATTCCGGGACGTGCAGCGCGATCCCGACCATTACCGGGGAAAATGGCTGATGCTGGGCGGAGTCATCGTCGACATCCGGAATACGGCCCAAGGCACGTTCATCGAGGTGCTCCAACGTCCCGTCGACCGCAGGGGAAGACCCGAGGAGACGGATGACACTGAAGGCCGGTTTATCATGAAATCCGGACAGTATCTGGACCCCGCGGTGTATCATGCCGGCAAGCGGATATCACTCATCGGCGAGGTCGTTGGCCAAGAAGTGCGACCGCTCGGCGAGATGCAATACCGCTACCCTGTCGTGGCAGCCAGGCAGATCCTGCTGTGGGAGCCGAGGACGGGTCCGCAAATCTCCGTGGGTGTCGGCGTCGGAGTCTATCACGGATTCTGACTGGCAAGGCCCGGGCAATTGCCGAGGCGGGCTCTCGCGAGGTGCATGCATGAAAAAAGGCTCTCCGATACTCCTGTACGTGATGCTCTTCCTCGTGTTCATCAGTGTGTTCCGGCTCTTCTCGGAACCCCGTACCGAAGAGATACCCTACAGCACGTTCAAGGCCCTAGTGACTGAACACAAGGTGAAAGATGTCGTCATCTCCCAGGACGCGATCAAGGGCGTGCGCTCGGCGGACAAGGCTGGAGAGAAGGACAAGCCGTTCACTGTCGTGCGCGTGGATGATCCCGACCTCGTGAAGAGCCTCGCCGCCGCCGGCATTTCCTACCGCGGCGACCTCTCGGGCAATTGGCTCAGGGATTTCCTCCTGACCTGGATACTCCCCCTCGTCGTACTGATGCTCATCTGGAGTTTTGTGTTCCGCCGCATGGCATCGGGCGGCCCGGGCGAGACCTTTATGAGCTTCGGCAAGTCGCGGGCCAAGATCTACAGCGAGAGCGACGTGAAGGTGACCTTCAATGACGTGGCTGGCGTGGACGAGGCCAAGGAGGAACTCATGGAGATCATCGAGTTCCTCCGTCGACCCGACAAGTTCACGAAGCTCGGGGGCCGCATTCCCAAAGGGGTCCTGCTCGTCGGGCCCCCCGGGACCGGGAAAACGCTCCTCTCCCGGGCGGTCGCCGGCGAGGCCAAGGTCCCCTTCTTTTCCCTGTCGGGGTCCGAGTTCGTCGAGATGTTCGTCGGTGTAGGCGCGTCGCGCGTCCGCGACCTCTTCCAGCAGGCGGTCCAGAAGGCCCCCTGCATCATCTTCATCGATGAGCTCGACGCTCTGGGCCGCGCCAGGGGCATCGGCATAGCCGGCACCCATGAGGAGCGGGAGCAGACCCTGAACCAGCTCCTCGCCGAGATGGACGGCTTTGACGCGCGCAAGGGCGTGATCATCATGGCGGCGACGAACCGGCCCGAGATCCTCGACCCGGCGCTGCTCCGCCCCGGCCGGTTCGACCGGCAGGTGCTCGTCGACCGGCCTAACATCAAGGACCGCGAGGAGATCCTCAAGGTGCACATCCGGGGCGTGAAGCTGTCGAAGGACGTCGATATTGCCGTTGTCGCCGCCCGGACGCCGGGATTCGTCGGCGCCGACCTGGCGAACATCGTGAACGAAGCGGCGCTCCTGGCCGCCCGGAAGAGCAAGACCGAAGTGGACATGACGGACTTCGAAGCAGCCATCGACCGGGTCATGACCGGCCTCGAGAAGAAAACGCGGGTCATGAACAAGAAGGAGAAGGAGACCGTCGCCTACCACGAGTGCGGTCACACGCTCGTTGCGGAGCTGCTGCCGACCACCGACCCGGTGCACCGGGTCTCGATCGTCCAGCGCGGCATCGCGGCCCTCGGCTACACGCTCCAGCTTCCGACCGAGGACCGGTACCTCATGACCAAGACCGAACTGCAGGACAAGCTCTGCGTCATGCTCGGCGGACGGGTGGCCGAGGAGATCATCTTCCACGAAGTGTCCACCGGCGCCCAGAACGACCTCCAACGGGCCGCCCTGATCGCGCGCACAATGGTCACGGAGTACGGCATGACCGAAAAATTCGGGCCCCTCACCTTTGAACGGGAGCGGAGGCCCCTGTTCCTCGATATCGGCATTCCGCAGAGCTCCCGGGAGTACAGCGAGGAGACGGCCCGCGAGATCGACGAGGAAGTGAAGAAGCTGGTGGACGGGGCTTACGCGAAGGTCCGCGAAATGCTGACGGCCAACCAGGAGAACCTGCGGAAGCTTGCGGCGGCTCTCCTGGACAAAGAGACCATTGAGGGGGATGAGATCAGGAAACTCCTCGGGCTGCCGGAGAAGAAAAAGGAATAGACGCACCACCTTCGTGACCCGACGCAAAAAAAGCGCTCTCCATGACCGAGGGCGCTTTTTTTGTTCCGGCGGGCTGTCTACTCCCCGATGATCTTCACCAGCACACGCTTCTTGCGCATGCCGTCGAACTCTCCATAGAAGATCTGCTCCCAGGGGCCGAAGTCGAGCCTGCCCTTCGTGACGGCCACGATGGCCTCACGACCCATGACCTGGCGCTTCAGGTGGGCGTCGCCGTTGTCCTCGCCGGTCCGGTTGTGTAGGTATTGGGCAACCGGCTCGTGGGGGGCTAGCCGTTCGAGCCAGGCCTCGTAATCATGACGCAGGCCGGGTTCGTCGTCATTGATGAAGACGGACGCGGTGATGTGCATAGCGTTCACGAGGACGAGACCCTCCTCGACGCCGCTCTCGCGAAGACAGTCCTCCACCTGCAGCGTGATGTTGATGAACCCCCTGCGCGCGGGCACGTTGAACCAGAGTTCCTTGCGAAAGCTTTTCATTCTCGTTCCCAGATTGCAACCACGGGTCCAGCCACGCATGACACGCGCGAGTGCAGGGTGTGGGTTTAATCTACTTCTACCCGAACTTCACCGCCTTGACCGCCTTGTGCCCCACGCTTCCCCGGGTCATCACACCGTACCCCTTGAGGTCGATGACCTTTTCCTTGCCCTTCTCGTCGATGACCTTCACCTGGTCGTTCTTCCGCACGGCACGTACGAGCGCCACTTCGCCGCTCTTCACGTTGACCAGCTTCACGCCCTTGCCAGCACCGCTCAGAGCGGGAATGTCCTTTGCCGCCACGACCACGGCCTTGCCCTCCGTCGTAAGGAACAGCACGTTCGGCAGATCGAGGATCTCCACGGCCATGATGCCGTCGCCTTCCTTCACGCCGGCGAACTTCTTCCCTGCACGCGTGGTCACCGCATTGAACTGGCCGAGGTCGAACTGGAACCCGATGCCCTTTGCTGATACGGACAGCGCCGATACCTCGCGGGGCGCCAGCGCCAGTTCGGCCTGCTTCTCCGGTCCGCCGCCGGGCTCGCGCTCGCCAGCCATGACCGTAGTGAAGTTCATCGCAGCAATCGGCCGCTCGCCGTCGCCGAACTTGAACAGGCTCTGGACCGGTTCGCCGAAGCCGGACCCCGACGGGAGATCAAAAGCCTTGATGACATAGACCTTGCCCATGGAAGAGAAGATCGCGATGGTGTCCCGGGTGTTGGCAGGCAGCAGTGCCAGGAGGTCGTCCCCCTCCTTGAAGCGCAGGTTTTCCCCTACCGTTTTGACGCGCCGGACCCATCCCATCTTCGTGAGGATCACGGTCACGTCCTCGTGCACGATGAAGTCCTCCTGGGAGAACTCCACGTCCTCGGCAGCCTTCATGACGGACTTGCGCTTGTCCCCGTACTTTTCCTTGATCTCAAGCAACTCCGTCCTGATCAGGCCCCAGATCTTCTTCTGACTCGCAAGGATCGCCTCGATGTCCTTCCGCTGCTTCGACTTCTCGGCCTTCTCCTTCAGGATGCGTTCGATCTCGAGGCCAACGAGCCTGTACAGCTGCATCTCCAGGATCGCACGCACCTGCTCATCATCGAACTTGAAGTGCTTTTTGAGCTTCTCTGCCGCTTCCTCGCGCGATTTTGCCTTGCGGATGATCTTGATGGCCGTATCCAGGTCATCATACAGCTTTTCAAAAGCGGCAAGAATATGAAGCCGCGCCTTCAGGATCTTCAGGTCGAAGTTGAGCCGTTTGGTCGTGATCTCGTGCCGGAAATCAAGGAAGTACTGCATCAACTGCTTGAGCGACAGCCGTTCGGGCTCCATGGTGGGCTTGAGAGCCGTGAAGTTGATCGCGAAGGAGGATTCGAGGTCCGTATGCTTGAAGAGATAGGCCGTCACGAGCTCGGGGCTCGTCTCCGCCTTGAGCTCGATCACGACGCGCACCTCGCCGGTCGACTCGTCGCGCACGGCAGCGACCTGGGGCAGCTTCTTCTCCTCCATGAGACCGATGAGCTTCTCGAGCAGCTTCGCCTTGTTCACAAGATAGGGAATTGACGTGAACACAACGGCCAGCCTGCCGCGGGGAAGGTCCTCGACGGCATATTCGCCGCGGATCCGGATCGCGCCGCTTCCCGACTGGTATATGTCCCTGAGCTCCTTCTTGGAGTTCAGGACCTGTCCCGCCGTCGGGAAGTCCGGGCCCTTGATGTATTTCAGCAGGTCCTTCACTTCGAGGGCGGGGTCATCGATCATGGCCGCAAGTCCATCGATCACCTCGCCGATGTTGTGCGGCGGGAAGGAGCAGCTCATGCCGACCGCGATGCCCGAGGTGCCGTTCACGAGCAGCTGGGGAAAGCGGGCAGGCAGCACCACGGGTTCCTTCAGGGAGTTGTCGTAGTTCGGCCGGAAGCTCACCGTGTCCTTTTCGATCTCGACCAGCAGCTCCTCGGCAAGCTGCGACAGCCGCGCCTCGGTATACCTCATGGCAGCGGCCGGGTCGCCGTCGAGGCTTCCGAAGTTACCCGAGCCATCGATCAGGGGATACCGCAGGGAGAAGTCCTGCGCCATCCTGACCATGGCATCGTACGCAGCCTGATCGCCGTGGGGATGGAACTTGCCGAGGACCTCGCCCACGACGGCTGCGCTCTTTCTGAACTTCGCCGTAGGTCCCAGCCCCATCTCCCACATGGCATAGAGAATCCTCCGGTGCACCGGCTTGAGGCCGTCGCGGACATCGGGCAATGAGCGGGACACGATTGTCGAGAGCGCATAGGTCAGAAACCGGTTCTCGACCTCCGCGTGGAGCGCCGTTGTCAAAATAGAATCCTCTTGTATCGGCATGAAGAGCCCCTTTCTTAACACAAGAACAGAAAAAAATCGATGAGCCGGATTTTATGCAACTAACTGTCGGCCGCTATATTACCACAAAGAGGATTGATTTTTCAAAGTCAAGTTTTAAAAAAGGTGTATAATGTGGCATGGTAAATTTGTTGACCATCCAAGCAGAAGCATACAGCCATGAGACGTTCCAGTGCGGCAACTGCGACCGGGACTTTCAGGCAAAGGTGATCACGTGGGTTGACGTGACGCGGGCGCCGCAGGCGCGGAAAGCCCTCCTGAAATGGGAGTTCAACATCATTCAGTGCACTCATTGCGGCTGCCGGCATTTTTCAGGCACCCCCTTTTTCTACGAGGATTTTGAAGATGGCATGCTGATCGCTGTGTTCCCGCGCATTCCCGACAAGCGAGGAGAAGTGGAAACGGGCATCCGGCAGAAATACGGCTACTACCCGGTGCTCGAATTTTTTTATGACATGACCCAGGTCTGGATGCTGATCTATTTTCAGGATCACTACAAGATGAACAGGAACCTGCGTGCCCTGTCAAGGATCGGCACGGGTGAGGAGCGCCTTCGGAAGATGCTCCGGTTTCTGAAGGAAGATCCCCTGATGATCGACATCCGCGAGAAGTTGACCGAATCGTTCTTTGGCGACGCGACAAACGACGAACTCGTCGACATTCTGGGCCAGGCGGTTTATACGCTCGAGGAGATGCTTCCCTGGCCCAAGGATGGCCGGTGCAAGTGCGGGGCGGACTTGTCCGCCGAGTTCAAATGCTGCGGCAACCGGATTGAATTGAACGACCACAACGACCTTCTTTCGCGACACTATGTCGTGTACTGTCCCAGCTGCAAAGAGGCCCTCTCCGGCGCCTCATGCGAGACGTGCGGCAGGGTCTATACCTGGAAGCTGGGGACTGTCGAATCCTATGATGCGCAAAATGAGCTTCGCAAGGAAGTAAAAAGAACGGCATCGCGGGTCGAGGCCCAAGAACCGTCACACTAATACATGGCCAGTCGGCATAACGCATGAAGGACGGCGAGCATTACCGTTTGTCACTCATCCCACTCAGACAGGAGCCGCCGCGGGCGGTTGTTCCTGTCGTCTTTTCCTGACCCACAGGAGCACAACGCCGCCATCGAAGCAACAACTTGCTTTCTTCGTCCTCCTGAAACCCGATGCATCGATACCACAAGCGCACCGTCGCGGGACATACGAGAGCCAAGCTCCCGGAGCCCGGCCTTACCGTTCGAATGATTTCGGCTTCGATACCAGCTTGCTGACTCCAAACCGAACGATCAGATATGCAAACTATCGTTGTATATGTATTACTTCCTAAAATTAGAAATATATAATGCTAAAACATTAGAACGTAATTCTAAAATATTATATATTAGTATAATATATATGGCGTATATCTTGCTTAATGCAATTTATTGCAATTAAATGAGTCCGACATAAATTATTTGCCGGGCCCCTTTCCTCTTGACGGCTTATTTGTCTTATGATATTTGTTTATTGAGAGTACCTCACCGCTTTTTCCCAGAATCATCATTCCGTTCCAAAGCGTCTTACGATCAGGAATGCGGTTCACAAAGCACATTAGCAGCAGGGTGAGTTGTAAAACTACAAGCTTTTTCAACGTCTTGCTCAAAAATTGTTTTTTACAGGAAACCAGGAGTCCCTCCTGTCGAGCACGGGAAAATGCTCGCGCTGCTTCGGGAGTTACGGATTGCTTTCATATTAATAAAGGATAAGGACGAGAGCTCTCGCAACGATCGGTTCATGAGCACTTCGGAGGTACTGCGTTGAACATATCAACCGGGCAGCGTCTGCAGGACCTTTTTACGGGCGGGAAGTGGCAGGAGCATTTTGAGTCCCTTTCCGAAACCTTGGGTTTTACTCTCAGCCTTTACTCCGCTGCAGGAGAGCCGATCTATGTCCCCCAGGGAGATAACCTGCCCTGCAAGGGATTTCCTTCCCAGTCAGCTGAACTCAAATCCCTGTGCGATACCGTCTGCCGACCCTTCATCGTAAACACCCTCGAGATGGGTACACCCAATATCTTCAAATGCCACGCGAAGATCATGAGCTTTGCTTTTCCCATCGACTTCATGGACGAAAGAGCCGTTGTCCTTGGGCAGGGGTCGTTTTCCTCGTACGAGGATTTTCGTGACTACATGGACCTCGTCAGCGCCTACGGCGTTGACATGGTCACCATAAAGACACCCCTCAACTTTACGAGCTCCAAGCAGGCGTGGAAGGCCTGCAACTTCGCGGTCGACACGGTCAACCGGCTCTTGAAGAACACGCAGGAAACCGTGACCCTGCGGAAGAAGTTCGAAAGCCTGAAAAGCGTCTTCGCACTCTGGGGCTCTTCCGGCGCTGAGCAGCCGGAAACGCGGTACCACGACATGCTGTATAATCTTTCGTCACTGCTCGATGTCGACCGGATCACGATCCTATCGCTCGACAAGGCTCGGAGCAGATTTACGAGCCTCTACGGCCTGTCCAAGGGCGGCATCCGGACCGACCCGCACAGCATCGATGTCCATGACCCGATCGTCAAGGACCTTCTGAGAGGCAAAGCCTTCGTCCGGACATCGGAACCGGCAGCGGCTACCGGCGTCGAAACGCCTCGAAGCGGCTCCCGCTATTATTTCCCCATTGTCGTCAATAAGCGATTAAGCGGGATCCTGAGCATCCCCGACCGCATTTTCAAAGAAAACGACAAGCAGATCATTTCGGGGTTCTGCAAGCAGACCGCTCTCATCATCGAGAATCAGCAACTGCACCACGACCTCTACAAGAAATTCAACCGCTTTGTCGCCATGTCGGAGTTGACCAAGACCATTGTGCCGATCCAGAATTTTGAAACCCTCGTCCAGACAATCCTTGAGAAGTCCGCCGAACTGCTGAAGGCTGAACAGGGGTCCCTGATGCTGCTCGATCATGAAACCGACAATCTTCTCCTCGAGGCGAAAAAAGGCATCATCCAGGGAATGTCAGGCAAGATCAGGATCCAGCGCGGAGTCGGCATCGCCGGGAAAGTAGCGGCGCTGGGCGAGCCCTATCTTGTCAAGAACCTGGAGAGCGACCCGCGGATCAGGCAGAAAAATCGTGACCACTACAAGACCCGGTCCTTCGTGAGCGTTCCGCTCAAGATCGACGATCGAATCATCGGCGTAATCAACCTCTCTGACAAAACAAGCGGCGAAGTTTTCGACGAGGAGGATCTGAAGCTCATACAGTCCTTTGCGACCCATGCAGCGATCATCATGGAGCGCAACGTCTTTATCAATAAAACGGAAGAGCTCAAGAGGTTGACCATCACGGACCACCTGACGGGGCTGTTGAACCGCAGGTACCTCTATGAACGACTGAAGGATGAACTGTCGCGTTCCGAACGGTACGGCCACCAACTGAGCCTCCTCATGCTCGATCTCGACGGATTCAAGTATTGCAACGATACCTTCGGCCACCTCTTCGGGGACAAGGTTCTCAAGGACGTTGCGGAGACCCTGCTCAATACGGTCCGCTCCATCGACATCGTGTCACGCTACGGCGGAGATGAGTTCATGATCATCCTGCCCGAAACCACGGAAGCACTGGCAGTCGAAATCGCCGAGCGCCTGAGAAGCAACGTGGCGGACAGCACCTTCCTCCCGCAGCGTACAACCAGCACGGAACCGATCAAGCTCACGACCAGCATCGGGATCGTGTGCTATCCCGCACACGGAAACACGATCGAACTTCTGCTCGACCTCGTTGACAAGACACTCTACCGTGCAAAGGATCGCGGCAAGAACAGAATAGAGGTGTATTCGTAACATGCTGCCCGGAACGCTTCAGGAAACGGAATTTTTCGGAAGAGAAGCGGAGCTGGGCGACCTCCGTCGCAGGGTCCTTCAGGCCGAGCGCGGTCTGGCGCAAAGCGCTTATCTTTCCGGGCCGCGCGGCATCGGCAAAACAGAGCTACTCAAGCAGCTCTTCTCTTCGCTGTTCTGGAGGCAAGACCGGGTCGTTCCGTTCTTCTATTCGATTAACCCCGCCCTCGTCTCCGCGGCGTCCTTTTCAAGAAGCTATCTCACTCAGTTCCTTTACCAACGGATCGCGTTCGAAAAAAAGGAGCAGGCCCTCCTGTATATCGACGGTGTATCACTGGACGAACTTTCAATCCTTGTGGAAGAACGGGAGGCCCGGTGGGCGCGAGAGGTTCTGGAAAAATTTGCCCGAAATGCCGGAGACCCGCTGAGCGCCCTCCACATAGCGTTGAACGCTCCTCAGCAATCGGTGCTGACTACGGGCGTGCCGGTGGCTGTACTGATCGACGGGTTTCACCGTGTCAAGAAGCTCTCGATAGGCGACAATCCCGATCCGCGGCTAGCTTCCCTGTTCGAAGTACCCATGTCGTTCAGGAAGACCCCCCACATCATCGCGGGAAATGAGGCAGATCTCCGGGACATGCCCGTCTCAAGCGGCCTGGAGAGGATTGCCGTTCCGCCCCTCGGGCTCGCCATCGCGGCTACGGGCGCCGGATCCCTGCTCCACGCGCACCACGCTTCGAAAGGCTCGATACCGCAGGCCCTCCTCATCCACCTCGGGGGCAATCCTCTCTACCTGCGCCGCGTCGTTTTGATGGCGGCCACACTCCCTAATCCCACTGAAGCGGATTTCTGGAAGGCCTACGCACACGAGATTACAGAGGGGTCGCTCGCTCTGGCGGTGTCGTCGCACCTGAAGTGCATTTTCCCCGATCTCGAGCTCAGACGACTTGCCCTCACGGCGGCATACAAGGTCTCTCATTCAAATGAGCCCCTTGCATGTCACCAACTCGCCAGGACCTTCTCGCTGAGCGTCGACCAGGCGGAAGCGATCGCGCACGGGCTGTACCGGGCGGATATTGCGCGCGGAGAGTTCGGCGTTCTCAGGTCGGCCCATGACCGGGTGGTACGGGACATCATTGAAACCCTGTTCCGCCGGGAGATCCTCGGGAAAGCGTCTCATGACCTGGCACAGGAAATCCTTGAACGATCATCGGCCGCCGGCGAAGAGGTCGTCAGTTATGAGATCACCCTGCCGATGATCAAGGAAGCGGAGTTGGTGGCAGCGCAGTGCCTCGAGCAGATCGGCAAGAACCTGCACATGCACCAGGATGCAGTCGGTCAGCTGCAAATAGCGGTCATTGAGGCATGCATCAATGCCATGGAGCACAGCAAGGGGACCGACAACAGGGTCTATGTTGGAGTGGTCGCGGGAAAAGATCGCCTGGAAGTTTCGATCGAAAGCGAAGGGCAGGAATTCGTCGCCCTGGAAGGCGGCGAGCCCGCCGTTGACCGGGAGCAAGCCAGAACCTCCGGCAGAGGGTGGGGAATAAAACTGATGAAGCGATACGCCGACGAAGTGAAATTTGAAAAGACGGCCCGGGGAACGAAAACGACTTTGATAAAGAAGCTTGAACCGACTGCGGGAGTAAAGAAGGAGGACGCCATCAGCCATGAGTAATTTTTCGCTGTCGCTCAAAGATGCGCAAGATGTTGCGATCATGAGTCCTACGGGGTACATTAATGACCTCGGAGCCGAACGTCTTGAACTGACCAGCGAGCAGTACCTGGGAAGGGGGCTCAGGAAGATCGTCATCAACTTTTCCCACGTCCAGTTCATCAACACGCTGGGCGTCTCGATCTTCACCGGCATCGTGCAAAAGACGATAGATTACGAAGGCCAGCTCTGCTTCACGAACATGAAGAAGATCCACCGGGACATCTTTGAGACGGTGGGTTTGATCGAACACGTGCGCGTATTCAAGGACGAGAAGGACGCTCTCTCTTATTTGAGCGACCGTGATTGACATGCCGAACAGGAAACTTCATTTGAAGCGGATGATGTTCAGCATCGCGTCCCTTGCCGACCTGGGGCAGGAAGTGTCCTCATCGAAGGAGTTGACGGACAAGATGAGATCCGCCCTCTACGTCGTAACGGGCATGTTTTCCGTACCATCGGCATCGCTCTATGCCTACGAAGCACCGAAAAAATGCCTCAAACTCCTGGCCCACAAGGGGCACAAGGACGCGATCAAGCAGGTGTCCCGACTGACAATCCGAGCGGACCAGGTCGGCAAGTTCCGGATCAATGAACCCCATACCATCCGGGAGCTGTCGCTGAGCGACTTCTACGAGCAGAACAGCAGCGTATTCGCCAGTCTCCAGGCAAGGATATTCCTTCCGCTCTTCGTGAAGGATGAGTTTGTCGGCGCTCTCGCGCTCGGTAAGAAGATCGGCAAAACGCCCTTCCGCCCCAGTGACAAGGATGTTCTCAGGGTCGTCGCCCATCAGCTAGCGATAACGCTGCATAACGCCCGCCTGTTCAGGGATCTCGCCAAGAAGGCTGCGGAGAACAAGCGACTGTATGAGAACATGCGCCGCATCTACCACGACACGATCCAGGCCTTTGCGGCTGCAATCGACGCCAAGGATGAATATACCAAGGACCATTCCTATCGCGTCGCGAGCTATGCCGTCGCGATCGCCCGCGAACTGGGCTGGAAGAAGAACGATGTGGAGGGTATCTACGTTGCGGGCCTGCTCCACGATATCGGCAAGATCATCATAGATCGGGATATCATCAACAAGGGAGAGGCGTTAACGGGGCCCGAGGTCAGGGAAATAAAAAAGCATCCCCAGATATCCTACGATATCCTGTCGAAGATCAAGTTCCCGTGGAAAAACGTCGAGATGTTTGTCCTTCACCATCATGAACGGGTTGACGGGAAGGGATATCCCGATTCGCTCAGCGCGACCGAACTGAGCGAGGGTGTAAGGATCCTCGCGCTTGCCGACGCCTTTGACGCCATGACGACGGACCGCCCCTACCGGAATAGGATGGGGCTTGATGAGGCATTCCGCGAGGTGCTGAAATGCAGCGGCACTCAATTTGACGAACATATCACGAAGACCTTTTTCAACCTGCTCCTCAGGGAATTGAGCGGTGAAGTCCATGATCTCCAGATTCTTCCCCTCTTGCCTCACCTGACCGAAAGCATCTCGGCCAATTGATCGATCACGTATGGGAACGTGCATGGGAAGAGGCGATTGGGCGTCCCTACGAAACAGCATGACAAGAGAACAACAGAAAAGGCGGTGAGTAATCACCGCCTTTTTGCATTGCTTGTGA
>DATIZR010000026.1 GCA_035516965.1 Nitrospirota bacterium | reverse complement strand
GACCGCAAAGGCTGCGTACAGGACCGTAAAGACCCGGTCCCGCGTCTTCCTGAGCAGAAGAGACTTGATCTTGAACACGCCGGCGGTGAAATAGAGGGCCACGGCAACGAAGAGGCGGACATCGACGCCGCCCGTGACCACAAACTTGGCGAGCACTGCCGCAAGGCTGATCAGGGAGAACCCAAGCATCTCCGTGAGGACGAAATGCTCGCCCGCGAACCTGTTCATCAGCAGATATGCCGCCGGGAACACGAGCAGAAAGAGCAGCCGCGGGATATCGTTGCCGAATACCGCGATCAGGATGACCGCGGCGATCACGATCTGGCTGACGAAGATGATGCCGGACCGGGCATCCCCCTTTTTCCTGAGCCATTTCGTGAAAGCCTGCTTGGAGTTGATCAGAAGGCCGAGGGCGAGGAAAAGCGGCAGGGCCAGCCACGTAAAGCCCCGGCTGACACTCAAGCCGGTGATATACGAGACGATCAGAACGCTCCAAGAGCCGTATTCTTTCAGGAAATAACCTCTGGCTTCGCCTCTCATGGGAAAAGTATATCACGGGACGGGAAGGAGACGGTATGCGATACATCATATCGATACCAGCGAAGGAAAAGCAAGGCAGCCGCATCGCAGCTTTCACCATGATCCATCCGGCTGACGTACGATTCGTCGTTTACGGGGTAAGGCTCGCAGGGCCGGCTTGTCGAGAAAGAACTCCTTCCGGATAATACAGGCGGTATGTTCGGGCAACGATCCTTCCCGGGTCCCGGCTAACGACCGTGATAGGACCCCACGAGGTGCCGCTGCCGGTCATGACTCAGCAAACGTACTGCCAGTACTGCGGAAACATAGTACAGCATGGGAATAAAAGTCATAATATTCCGGTTAATCGCCGATAAATTGACGACATATAAATAATTGTCCGTGGTCAGATAGACAAAGAGGAACAGCATCATGACGCCAATCGCAGGGAAAAGGAGATATTTCAATTCCGTATGGAACAGGGGCCGCCCGGCGAACAGCAGGAGAGCGAAAAAGAACACAAATATGATATTGAAGTTTGCACCCAGAACGACCTGCCTCAGAATTACCGGGAGAACTTCGAAATGCAAACCTTTCGCCAGAAAATTTTCATATCCCCTCCCGGAACCGACGCCGTTAAAAACGACAAACAGATGCCACGGAATCGCTACGGTGAGTATCGGGATGCAATAAGAGAACAAGTCTTTTCGGGCGTTCTTCAGCATTTTGCTTCTGAGCAGGTAGAAGAAGAGAGCAAGCGTGAAAGCCGCCGTGAACAGGATGCCTTCTCCCTTTGTCCACGAGCCGAGTGCCACAGCCGTTCCCATGACCCAAAGGGACCCCTTCCCGGCACTGTTACGGCTTTCGTTCGCTCCCAGGTATCGCCGGAAATGTATGATCGCGCAGAGCGCATAATAGCTCAAGGGGAGGTCCGCGTATCCTTCACTGGCATGATAGGTAAGAAGAGGGACCGTTGAAACAAAAAACGCGGTGGCAAGGGCCGTCATTGCCGAAGTTTCGCGCTTTACCGCAGAGAACGTCAGCCCGATGATGCACCAAAAATAGAATACATTATAGATCTTCACATACACTTCATGAAACGTCCCCAGGCAGAGTGCAATCCATGTCTGCATCAAGGGAATGTGGAGGGGGTAATCCAGGAAGGTCCGGTACCCCCTGCCGAAATAATGTTCCTGAGAGGGCCCAAGCGCCAATCCCTTGCTGTAGAAAAAAAACTTCGCACCGGAGCTCCAGTTTTCCAGGCTGTCCCAGGTAAAAACCGGACAGCCTGATCCTTCGAGCAGAACATAGATGAGCTTTGACGCGACCCAGACCGAGAGCAGGACGATTCCCATGAGCTGCAACGCGGACATTCGCCGGACGCGTTTCTCTTCCCTCCTGTATGGCGTCAAGCAGAGGACCTGCGTGATGGACACCTTGCGTCGGGAGAGAAGATACCATAATACAACGGCGGTCGCTCCCTGCACTGCCGAAATTCCGTATACCGTGAATTCGATCCCGAGCATTCCTATGATGAACATCTCAAAGGTAAGCATGCCCATTCCGATGCCGAAACCGAGCAGGGTCCGCTCGAGAGCGGCCTGTCTATCATCGGGATACGAGAAATAGGCGACAAAGAGAAATCCGACAGCCGTCGGCAGCAGAAAGGCGTATACGAGCATGGCAATCATCATTTGTCAGGCTCCCGTTCCTGATAAATGAAAACCTCATCAAATTTATAGATGAGGGCGGCATTTGTTGCGATGACCTGGTTTTCCTTTCTCAAGGTGTTTCGAGCGGGATCGAACAAAACGGCATTGTCGTAAACGACGATATAGGAACCCTTTTCCGAAACCTCGACCGGCAGCAGGTAATATTTCAGCGCCAGGCTGAAGAAACGGTTGTTGGAATATATTTTCACGCTCCTGCCGGGGGGGATTATCTCCTTGATGCCCGCAGCAATGACATGGGGCCAGGGCTCGGGTAAGAGAAGGGCTTGTCTTTCGGGTATGCTTTTGGGATATAAATAGGCCTGATCCAGCCGCCAGTTCATGCACCATGTATAGTCCATGCGCACGGCGAACAAAACCCCTGCTGCAATACAGGAGAAGGTAAATGCCCTGATGAGGGAATAACGGTTCATCGTTCTGGTTCTGACAAGCAGCACGATAAACAAGACGAGAAGGAACAAATAGAGCGGTATCGTGAAATTGATATCTCCAACGCGTGGAGCGTCTATCCAATTGATGTAGTGATTCTCTACTTCCGTGAATTTCCAGAAATTCTGCCACAACGAATACCAATGTTGCATCATGGATTGCCTATCTGACATGCCGAATGCCTGAATCGGCACGTTGCTGAGCGTTCGCAGAATGGTTTCAGAAGAGACGTCATGGAAAATACCGCAGGAACAGATTACCAGAGGAAGAACTCCTTTGTAAAAGAAACAATGCATGCCCGCGCGGTCTTACGCGGCCTGCCATCTCATTTTTCCTTCACGATAGCACGGTAGCACTCCTCGTTTCGCACATTTTCCAGGTCCGGGTCCTGCTTCAGGTGCCCCCAGTTGCTGTAGCCGTGATCGATGGCCTTCTGCAGCCAGGAACAGGACGCCCTGTCGTTCTTTTGCAGGGAATAGAGGCAGGCCATGTTGTAGTATCCCCTGCTGTCGGCAGGATCGAGTTCCACAGCCTTCTGGAAATCATCCCTCGCGGCATCGAACCTGCGGTCGGCCATGAGGGCAGCGCCGCGGTTCCGGTAGGGTTCGGCGTTCTTCGGATTGAGCCGGATGGCCCTGCTGAAATCTCCAATAGCGGATTCGGTCCAGCCCTTCCCCAGATAGGCAGCTCCCCGATCGTTATACGTCTCTTCCTCATTGGGATTGAGCCCAAGGGCCTTGCTGAAGTCAGCGATAGCGAGGTCGGACTGACCTGTCTCGATATAAGCGATGCCCCGGTTGCGATAGACGGTGCTATTCTTCCCGCCGGCGCCGCCCTCGATCTGCTTCGTGCAAATCACGATGGCATCGCGGAACTTGCCCTCTTTCACGGCATCAGCACACCGGTCCGTGTCCGCCCGGACGGATCCCCCAATTATGACGATGGCCAGCAATACCACGAATATAATGGATCCCTTTCTCATATGATCTCCTTGTGTTATCCCACCACAGAGACAGCGTCTCTGGTCGTCCTCCGTCCTATCTCAGTCCCTCAAGGCCTCCCTGAACTGCTTCGCCAGTGCCTGTGCCTTGTCTTCGCCAACGAACAGACCCACCATCCTCTCAATTTTGATGCAGGCTTGTTTCAACGAAGCGGCATCCTTGTGTTCCTCGTCCAGGATGGCATACACCCGGTTGAGGAGCATATCGCTCGCGGTGGTGTCAAGAACATCTTGGACGACCTGTTTCAGTTCAGCCGGTCGCGCCGTCTTCGTAACCATGCGTCACAGCCCTCCTGTCCGAAGGTCATAGATCACTTTTGCTCTTCACATACTTATAGATATCGAGCACGGAAAAAGTCGCAACTGCTGCCGTCACCGCGCAGGCTGATCTGAACAACTGGATCGGAATGCCGGCAATGGGCTGAATGATCAATCCGCCAAAGAGCGCGTAACAGACAAAGGCGGCTGCAGTCGTGCCGCAAGCCGAAGGCAAGGCTGGTCACGGTGCCGATATCAACAGGCAGCCCGTAGTGCTCGGCCAGAAAGGAGTGTTGAGTGAACATCCCTCAAAAAGGCATATCCGTTCGCACGTGTCGAACCTGTACCATGGGGTATACGGGGACAAGGGAAGCTACCGGTATTCCGAGCTCGAGGATAAATGAAAGAAGCCAGACGACGTGCCTGGCCTTTTCCGGTGGCGCGAGTTATGACGAGAGTCGGGCCGGCATCTTCACCGCCTGTTGACAACCCTGTGCATGGAGAGCGCGCTCACAGGAGACCCGCGATCGAAGCGCGCGCAAAATTGAGCAAGCCAGCCGGGTACACACCGATGAAGATCACCGCGGTGGCCGAGACCGCGAGTGCGAGGGCCAGGGAAGGCGAGGTGGTCAGTTGGACGACGCCCTTCGGCTCGCTCATGTACATGACCATGATGACCCTGAGATAGAAATAGGCGCTGATGGCCGAGAAGATGACGCCGGCGACTGCCAACCAGACAAGCCCGGCCTGGACCGCTGATTTGAAGATGTAGAACTTGCCCATGAAGCCGGCCAGGGGCGGGATGCCCGTGAGCGAGAACATGAAAATGAGCATGAGGAATGCGGCAGTACGGTTGGTCTTGCCCAGGCCGGCAAAATCCGCGATCTCCTCTCCCCGCTCTCCCGCCTTCCGGAGCATGATCACCACGCCGAAGGCGCCCATGTTCATGACCGCGTAAATACAGACGTAGAGCATAACGCTTGCCGCGCCCTCGGGCCCCCCGGCGGCAAGACCGACCAGCGCGTACCCGGCGTGGGCGATGGAGGAATAGGCCAGCATGCGCTTGATGTTGGTCTGGGTGAGGGCCATGATGTTTCCGACGGCCATGGTGAGCACGGCGATTCCCGACAGGATTGCCGTGGAATGCTCGTGCAGCGGGGCGAGCGAATAGAGAAAGACCCTGAGCAGAACGGCAAAGCCCGCGACCTTGGGGCCGGCGGACATGAAGGCCGTGACCGAAGTCGGCGCCCCCTCGTAAACGTCGGGCACCCACATATGGAACGGAACGGCGGCTACCTTGAACCCGAAGCTCACGACCAGCATGATCATGGCCAGGTAAAGGATCGGGTTGGCCTGATCGGCCGTGCGCAGGAACGCAAGGATGCCGGTGAGGTTCGTCGTCCCCGCAAGCCCGTAGAGCAATGACATGCCGTACAACATGATCCCCGACGAGAAAGCGCCGAGGACGAGATACTTGATGGCAGCTTCATTGGACCGGTTGTCGCCCCGCATGAATCCGGCGAGAATGTAGATCGAGAGGGCCATGAGTTCGAGGCCGAGGTAGAGCGTAATGAGGTCGCCGGCCGATGCCATGAGCATCATCCCGGTCGTGGCGAACAGCATCAGGGCATAGTATTCACCGCGGCGGATGTCCTCGATCTTCAGATAGCTGATCGAAACGAGGATGCCAAGGCCGCATGCCATATAGAACACGAACTTGAAAAAGGTGGAGAACGGATCGAGCAGGAACGTGCCCCCGAAAAAGCTGGCCGTCAGGACGCCTGAATTCACAACCATGAGCTTATAGGTTGCCGCGGCGGCGATCCCGATGCCTGCCAGGCTCAGCCAGCCGAGAAATTCCTTGCTGGCCTTATCGATGAAGAAGTCGAGGACCAGGACCATGAGTGCCACCGTGAGAACGATGATCTCGGGGTAGATGGGTATGATGGATTGCAGAAATTCCTGGAACGTGCTGGGCATGATGACTCCTTGAGAATCGTTAAATTGCAAAATGAAGAATGAATGTTGAGAACTTATACATTCCCTGGTTCATTCTGCACTCTTTCCTCTTTACTGTTCACTTTTTATTGCGCCGACGGTACGGCTTCGCTCACCGTCGGGGCTGCTGCAGGCGCCGTCTGGACCTTGGCATTCACGTGCTGGATCAGGTTGGATACCGAAGCGTGCATGACGTTGAAGGCCATGTTGGGGTACAGTCCGATGGCGAACACCAGCACCACGAGCGGCAGGGCAGCCGCTACCTCTCTCCTGTTCATGTCGGCGAGATGCTCGTTGTGCGGATTCGTGATCTTGCCGAATGCGACCCGCTGGTAGAGCCAGAGCATGTATCCCGCGCCCAGAATGATCCCCAGGGATGCGATCACCGCATAGGGCTTGTAATGCAGGAACGCTCCCAGCAGGATGGTGAATTCCCCGATGAACCCGTTCGTCCCCGGCAGCCCGATGGAAGACAGCGTGACGATCAGGAGGAACGTGGCATAGACCGGCACCCGTGCGGCGATCCCGCCGTAATCGGCGATCAACCGTGTATGGGTCCGCTCGTAGATCACTCCCACGGCAAGGAAGAGCGCTCCGGTCGAGACGCCGTGGTTCAGCATCTGCAGGATCCCGCCTTCCAACCCCTGGATGTTCAACGCGAAGATGCCGAGGGTGACGAAGCCCATGTGGCTGACGCTCGAGTAGGCGATCAGTTTTTTGAAGTCCGTCTGGGCAAAGGCCATGTACGCCCCGTAGATGATGCCGATCACGGACAGGACCATGATGGCCGGCGTCCAGGAGATGGCCGCATCCGGGAAGAACGGCAGCGAGAACCTGAGGAAACCGTAGGCGCCCATCTTGATCAGGACCCCGGCAAGGATGATGCTGCCGGCCGTGGGCGCTTCCACGTGCGCGTCAGGCAGCCAGGTATGGACCGGGAACATGGGAACCTTGACCGCGAAGGCCGCGAAGAAGGCCGCGAACGCCACCATCTGGAAGGTGTAGCTGAACTTGTGGTTCATGATGGCGAGCACGTCGAAGGTATTGCCGGCGGCGAAATAGACCGCGATGATCGCGATCAGCATGAGCACGCTGCCGACCAGGGTATAGAGGAAGAACTTGATCGCCGCGTACAGCCGGTTCGGGCCGCCCCAGACGCCGATCAGGAGATACATTGGGATCAGCATGGCCTCCCAGAAGATATAAAACAGGAAGAGGTCCATCGCGGCGAAGACCCCGATCATGGCTGCCTCGAGGACCAGCATGGCGACCATGAACTCGCGGACGCGGTCCTGGATGGCGGTCCAGGAAACCATGATCGATATCACCGTGAGCAGGGCCGTCAGCGCCACGAACAGGACACTGATGCCGTCCACGCCGAGCTTGTAATAGATATTCCAGGTGCCGATCCACTCCTGGCTCTCCGCGAACTGCATCGTCGCCGACCCCGTGTTGAAGTTGGCCAGCAGCGGGATACAGAGCACCAGCTCCGCGAGGGCAAAGACGACGGCGATCCTGCGGGCGGCATCGGCGTTCCTGATGAACAGCAGGATGAACGCTCCCGCTACGGGCAGGAAGATCATCAAGGTCAGGAGGTGCGTGGAAACAATATCGAGCATGGATTTACTCCTCTGGGGTCCGGGTTCAGTCTTGGGAGCTCAGCGTTTTCACCTGAGCCGTCTCCCGTGAACGGTGAACTGTTTATTTCAATACATAGTAGAGCCCGACGAGCACGACCAGCCCCAGGCCCATGGTGAAGGCGTACTGCTGCACAAAGCCCGTCTGGAGTTTCCTGCCGCGCTCGCTGGTTCTGCCAATGGCAGCAGCGAGCCCGTTGATGAACCCGTCGATGATCTTCACGTCGCCGAAGCTGTGCAGGAACTTCGCGAGCTTGTGTACGAGGCCGTCGACAAAGATGGCATTGTAGACCTCATCCACCTTGTACTTGTTCAGCAGCAGGGTGTAGGTGCCCTTGAACTTTTCCGCGATCCGGTCCGGGATGGCCGTGTTCCTGACGTAGAACGAGTAGGCCATCCTGATGCCTGACAGCGCCACGAGCACGGAGAAGATCATGAGGCCCAGTTCCAGTCCATGGCTTCCGGCCTCAGCATGCTCCGCGTGCGGAAAGACTGGCGCCAGAAACTCTGCGAACCAGTTCGCGTGCGGGATGATGGCTCCGGGAATGCCGACGAGGCCGATGGTAATGGAGAAAAAGGCCAGGATCATGAGCGGTACGGTCATCACGCGGGGAGATTCATGCACATGGTGCTCCACGTCATGGTCCATGCGGGACCGGCCCCAGAAGGTCAGATAGATCAGGCGGAACGAGTAGAAGGCGGTCATGAACGCGCCGGCCACTCCGAGGATCCAGAGGAACCGACCGAGCTCAGACGCGTTATAGGCGCTCCAGAGGATCTCGTCCTTGCTGAAGAACCCGGCAAAGGGAAAGATGCCGGCCAGCGCCAGGGAACCGATGAAGAATACGGCGTGGGTTATCTTGATCTTGGACTTGAGCGCTCCCATTTTACGCATGTCCTGCTCGCCCGAGAGCGCATGGATGACGCTGCCCGAGGCAAGGAACAACAGGCCCTTGAAGAAAGCGTGCGTGGTCAGATGGAAGATTCCGGCCGAGAAAGCGCCGACGCCGAGACCGAGGAACATGTAGCCGAGCTGGCTGATCGTTGAATAGGCGATCACGCGCTTGATGTCGTTCTGCACCAGGCCGATGGTCGCGGCAAAGACTGCGGTGAGGCCGCCGACGATCGCGACGGTGTTCATTGCGGCTTCCGAGAGCGAGAAGATCGGCGCGCACCGGGCAACCATGAACACGCCGGCCGTCACCATCGTTGCAGCATGGATCAAGGCGCTGACCGGGGTCGGACCTTCCATGGCGTCCGGCAGCCAGACATAGAGCGGCAGCTGGGCCGATTTGCCGGTTGCACCCAGGAACAGGAGCAGCGCGATGAGCGTGATCACGCTGATCTCGCCGCCAAAGAGCGAGTAGGTTACGTTCGCCGCGGGAGTCGTGACCGCCTTGAACACTTCCGTGAACTGCAGGGACCCGAAAGTGACGAAAATGAGCAGCATGCCGAGCACGAAGCCGAAATCACCGACGCGGTTCACGACGAAGGCCTTCACGCCCGCGTCCGAGGCGGACTTCTTCTCGTACCAGAAACCGATCAGGAGATAGGAACAGAGGCCCACGCCTTCCCAGCCGACGAACATGAGCAGGAAGTTGTTGGCCATGACCAGCACGAGCATGAAGAACGTGAAGAGCGCGAGATACGCGAAGAACCGGGGATAGCCCTTGTCGCCGTGCATATAGCCGACAGAGTAGATATGGATGAGCGAGCTGAGCGTGGTCACGACCATGAGCATGACCGCCGTCAGCTGATCGACCTGGAGCCCGACGTTCACCTGGAGCGACCCGAGGGAGATCCAGGAGTACAGGTTCTCGTTGATGATCGTCCCGCCGAGCACGTCCAGGAACGCACTCACGGAGAGGAGGAATGCCGCGACCACGCCCGCGATCGGGAAGTAGGCGGCCCTCTCCTTCAGGTATTTACCGAACAGTCCTGCGATCAGGAAGCCGGTGAACGGCAGCAGCGGAATCAATGCGTATTTGAGCATAATCACCTCGTTGCGGTTTCGTCCGGATTAACGAGTACGTTCACAGGCGTCTCTCGTGGAGCACGCGGAGGGCGCAGAGTTAGAACCGAATCTCAAATGTCTTTTACGGCGATTCTCTCTGCGGGCTCTCCGCCTCTGCGAGAAATATTCCCGCCTTGTTGAAAAAAATGTGCCCGGAAATCTGTGCTTATCCGGCAGGGGCCGCCGCTGATCCGGGGTTCCCCCCTCAGCCTTTCAGGATGTTGAACTCGTCCGCATACACGCTGCCGCGGTTCCTGGCGAGCAGGATGATGATCGCCAGTGCGACGGCGGCTTCGGCAGCGGCCACCGTGATCACGAAGATCACGAAGATCTGGCCCGTGAGCGACTGCAGATAGTGCGAAAAGGCGACCAGGTTGATATTCGCGGCGTTCAGCATCAGCTCGATGGACATGAGGATGATGAATACGTTCCGGCGCGAGAGAACTCCGACCACGCCGATGGTGAACAGTGCCGCGCTCAGCATCACATACCAGGACAGGGGGATCATGTTTCCTCCGTGAAAAATAAGATACCGATGCCAGACGCCCGGAAGACAGCCGGATCAAAACAACGGACCGCGGACAGCGATTGTTGCGCTGTCGTCTCTCAGCTTTTGTCTGTTTTTTTCGCCAGCATCACCGCACCGACGAGCCCCACGAGCAGGATGACGGATGCGATCTCGAACGGGATCAGGTACCTGCTGTACAGAACCTGGCCCAGTTCCTTGATCCCGACGCCGGTCCGCATGGTCTGTTCCGCCGTCCGGGGGAAGGAGCCTCGCGAAACCAGGAGAACGATCTCGCCCGCGATCAGCAGGCCAAATGCGGCGACCCAGGGCCAGAACTTGTTCGCCCGGACCGTCTGTTGCTCCTGGTCCACATTCAGCAGCATCACGACAAAAAGATAGAGGATCAGGATGGCGCCCGCGTAGACGATGAGCTGCACCGCGGCCAGGAACTCCGCGTTTAAAAGCACGAACAGCCCGGCAATATGGAAGAACAGGAGCAGCATGAACATCACGCTGTGAATGGGGTTCCTCCGGCTGATCATGAGGACCGCGGATACGACGATGACCGCCGCGAAATACAGGAAGATCAACTTGTTTATCATGGTTTTTTAACCGCCTTCCCCCCCAGGTACCGGTCGCCCACCTCGACCAGGCGATCCTTCGTATAGAAGGCGTCCTTTCGCTGGTAGCAGGCGAGTTCGAATTCGGGAGTCATCAGGATCGCGGAGACCGGACACGCATCGATGCAGAAGCCGCAGAACACGCACCGGAGCAGGTCAAGTTCATAGGAGTTGACGAGTTTTTCGTGCTCATGGCCCTCCGAGGTCACGACCTTGATGCACTGCGACGGGCAGACGGCCTCGCACAATCCGCAGCCGATGCATCGCTCCTTCTCACCCGTATCGTCCCGCCTCATGGCGTGAAGCCCCCGGGAACCGGGGATCGCCTTGCGCTTGAACGTCGGGTACTGGCGGGTCATCGCATATTGTTTCATGTTTTTCTGACGGGTGAGCATGGTATGGAGCGTCAGCCACATGCCTTCGGCAATCTCGATCAGGAAGATCGTTCTGAGAATCTTCTTCACTTTACTCATCGTCGAAACTCCTTAAATCCGTCAGGGGTAAGGCGTGAGGAGCACGGGGGAACGTTCGTCCCTTCCGGGCTCATAGCTATGCTACAGCCATCCCGCCTGTTTCATAAACGCTGCTACGAGCAGCGTGCCGAGCGAAAGGGGCAGCAGAAACTTCCACGAAATCGCCATCAGATGGTCGTACCGGTACCGGGGAAGCGTGGCCCTGATCCACATATAAAAAAATATGAAGAAATACAGCTTGGCCAGGAGCCAGAGCGTTGGCGGGATCACCCGCAGCACACTGTTGAACCACCGGATCGACGTGATATCGCCAAGCCAGTGCGGGAAGATCTGGACCGGCTGCCAGCCGCCGAGGAACATGATGCTCGCCAGCAGCGACACGACCATCATGTTGATATACTCCGCCATGTAGAACATGCCGAAGCGAATGCCGCTGTATTCCGTAAAATATCCGGCGACCAGCTCGCTTTCCGCCTCGGGCAGATCGAAGGGTACGCGGTTCGTTTCGGCGATCGCCGAAACCATATAAAGAAAGAAGACGACCGGGCCGACGGGCAGCGCCGCGACGAACCACCGCTGCTGCTGGGCGTTCACAATGTCCGACAGGTTCAACGAACCCGCCATGAGCGCCACAACCACGATGGCGAAGGACATGGGGATCTCGTAGCTGATCATCTGGGCGGCGGACCGGAAGCCGCCCATGAGCGAATATTTATTGTTCGAGGCCCAGCCCCCCATGATCACGCCGTACGTGCCGACGCTCGAGAGCGCGAGGACGTACAGGACGCCGATATTCAGGTTCGACACCCAGAGCGGTACCTTGTGCGACAGCACACCGAAGAAATCCGTGCTCGGCCCGAACGGAATGGCTACGAAGGCGCCGAACGCCGTGCAGAGCATGATGATGGGAGCGATGCTGAAGATCCACGCGTCGGCCCTCGCCGGGATAATGTCCTCTTTCATGATGAACTTCACGGCATCGGCCACGGGCTGCAGAATCCCGTGCCAGCCCGTGCGCATCGGGCCCAGGCGGCCCTGCATGTGCGCCAGGACCTTGCGCTCCATCAATTGAAGGTACATGGCGTTGGCCAGGATGAAGGCCAGCATTACCGCGACGGGGATGACGATGGTATAGACGAGGTTCAGTATCAGATGCATATCGGGCATAGTCTGCTCCTATACTTCGATCTTGATGTGCCGTATCGTCCCTATTTCCTTCGAGCGGGTGATGGACATGCCGGACGAGAACAGCAGCCGCTCCGCGGTCAGTACGTCCTGCTGCATGATCGAATCGGACGAAAGGGAAAGATCCGTGTCCGTCCCGGCCAGCGGCGATTTCTCGGCCGGCCAGCATGAGCCGATTGCCAGATCCGCATAGAACGGAACCTGGGCCCGGATCTCCTTCAGGATATCCCGTGCCGAAGCATACTCGAGGGACTCGCCCATCTTCTTCGCGACCTCCCCGATGATCTCCCAGTCCGGCCGTGACTCTCCCACCGGCTCCTCCGCCCGGTTGAGCTGCTGGAGCCTGCGCTCGAGGTTTGTGAAGGTGCCGCTCTTCTCGGCGCTGCTTGCCGCGGGAAGCACGACACTGGCGATCCTTGCCGTTTCGCTCATGAAGATGTCCTGCACGACGAGAAATTCCAGCTTCGACAGAACCCCCCGGAGCTTCGGATCGCTGCCGACCGGATCGTCTCCCATGATGTACAGTGCGGAGATCTTGCCTGACGCGATGCCGGCGAGCATGTCGACGGCGTTCATCCCCGGCTTCTCCGCCTTGCGGTAGCCGGGCTTGAAATCGGGGAGAACTCCCATGTCGAGGGCCCCCTGGAAGTTGCTCCGCCTGACGATCGGATAGTAGGTGACGTTCTTGAGCCGTGCGCCGAGTTCCTTGATCTGCCTGAAGGCGACATCGGAGAGCTTCGCGGGAACGATGATGGCTACGGACTTGGCGGCGTTCAGGAGTTCCGCCGCCTGCTTCAGAGCCGCCCCGTCCGCCGGGGAGGAGACCGCCTTCAGCAGGCTGTCGATCGCCCCTTCCGTCTTCTGCTCGATCACGACCGTTGCGATCCTGTTGAACTTGTTGAACTCGTCGTTCACCAGGATCACCTTGCGACCCCGCTTATTGACGGCGCGGACGATCTCGATGCCGGTCAGTGGATTGAGCTCGCCCACATTCTTGTCGAGCACCAGAATGGCCTCATGGTCTCCCATCTTGCTCAAGTCGCCTGAGAAGAAGGCCGAATCAAGGCCCTTCGGCACCTTCAGCCGGGCCAGCATATCGATGTTGCCGGTACCGATTGTGCCCCGCATGAACTTCTGGAAGACATAGCTGTCCTCGTTGGTGGTCCGGACCGATCCAAGGCCTCCGATGCTGTCCGCGCCCCTCTTGTTCTTGATCACCTTCAGGTTCGTGGCCACCACCGACAGTGCCTCTTCCCAGGTGCAGTCCACGAGTTTGTCCCCGATACGCATCTTGGGCGTCGTGAGACGCTCTTCGCTGTGCGTGGCGTCCCAGCCGAACCGGCCCTTGACGCAGAGGTAGTTGTTCTTCGCCGGTCCGACGCGCATGGTCCTGCCGTCCCTGGCCTCATAGCTGATCGCGCAGCCGCAGCCGCAGTAGTTGCATACCGAGGAGGCCGCTTCGAGGTTCCAGGAGCGGGCCT
Source organism: Nitrospirota bacterium (assembly GCA_035516965.1). Taxonomy (NCBI): domain Bacteria; kingdom Pseudomonadati; phylum Nitrospirota; species Nitrospirota bacterium. The sequence goes on along the minus strand of DATIZR010000026.1, from coordinate 4,340 downwards.
TGTACTTGAACTGGCGCGTCGTCAGAGCGCCGACGGGGCAGATCTCGACGCACTCGCCGCAGAATTCGCAGTCGAGCGGACGGTCAAAGTCCGTGCTGATGCGCGCCCGTGTCCCGCGGCGCGTGAAGGCCCATTCGCCCACGGCATTCTGCTCTTCACAGATACGGACGCACTTGCCGCAGAGAATGCAGCGGCTGATGTTGCGTTCAACGATTGCGCTCTCGAAGTCCGGCGGGAGATACCCCTTTTCGGGGTCGAACCTGCTCGGCCCCAGCCCGTACTCGTGCACGAGGTCCTGGAGCTGGCATTCACCGGCCTTGTCGCAGACCGGACAATCAAGGGGATGCTTGATCAGGAGCAGCTCGAGGACCATGCGCCGCGCTTCGATGAGGGCGGGCGATGTGGTCTTGACAACCATGTTGTCCGTAGCCGGCGTGGTGCACGACGGCGTGAACTTGCGCGGCGTGCCCTCCACCTCCACGAGACAGATGCGGCACGCCCCGTAGGGATGGAGTTTGTTGTCGTGGCACAGGACCGGTACTCGCGATCCTGCAGCCGTTGCCGCTTCAAGGATGGTCGATCCGTTCGGGACCTCGACCTTGTTTCCATCAACCGTGACCGTTATTTTCTGCATAGGTTTGTCACCTTTTACCTTTACTGATTCTTAGCAAAACATCACCCCTGAGCCGCAAGGGCATGAGCCTTCCCTGGTCCCGTCTAATCAATGGACCAGAACCGGCATGCCTTGATGCAGGACTTGCACTTCGTGCATTTTTCCGGGTCGATATAAGCGACCTGGCCCTTCTCCCACTTGAGCGCACCCGTCGGGCAGGCCCGGAAGCACTGTCCGCACTTCTTGCATTTGTCCTGGTTCACGACGAACTTTACGAGCGGTGTGCAGACCCGGGCCGGGCAGGTATGGTCCCTGATATGCGCCTCGTACTCATCGCGGAAATACTTGATGGTCGTCAGCACCGGATTGGGCGAGGTCTGGCCCAGACCGCAGAGCGACGTGTCCTTGATCTGCTGGGACAGAGCGAGCAGGAGCTCAATGTCGCCCTCGCGGCCCTCCCCGCTCGTAATGCGCTGCAGGATCGTCAGGAGCGTCCTGTTCCCGATCCGGCAGGGCACGCACTTGCCGCAGGACTCGTCCTCGGTGAACTCCAGGAAGAACTTGGCCATTGCCGGCATGCAGGTGGCCTCGTCCATAACCACCATGCCGCCGGAGCCCATGATCGCGCCGGTCTTGTTGATGTTCTCGAAATCCACGGGAGTATCGATGAGCGTATGGGGAATGCAGCCGCCCGAGGGGCCGCCCATCTGCACGGCCTTGAATTTCCGGTTGTTCTTGATTCCGCCGCCGATGTCGAAGATGATGGTCTTGAGCGGGGTGCCCATGGGCACTTCGACGAGGCCGATGTTGTTCAGAGCGCCGGACAATGCGAACACCTTCGTGCCCTTGCTCTTTTCGGTCCCGAGGCTCGAGAACCAGTCGGCGCCGTTCAGGATGATCGGAGGGACGTTCGCAAAGGTCTCGACGTTGTTCAGGACGGAAGGCCGCTGCCAGAGGCCTTTGACCGCCGGGAACGGCGGCTTGGCACGCGGCATGCCACGTTTGCCTTCGATGGAGGCCATGAGCGCAGTCTCCTCGCCGCAAACAAAGGCACCGGCGCCCTGGTAGATCTCGATGTCGAGGTCAAAGCCCGTTCCGAGAATGTTCTTGCCCAGCAGCCCGTTGTCCTTGGCCTGTTCGATCGCCAGTTGGAGCCGCTGCACGGCAAGCGGATACTCGGCACGCACATAGATGTATCCGTAATGGGCGTTGATCGCCTTTGCCGCAATGATCATGCCCTCGAGCACCGAGTGAGGATCAGCCTCCATGACGCTCCGGTCCATGAAAGCGCCCGGGTCGCCCTCGTCGCCGTTGCACAGGATGTATTTGATATCGCCCTGAACGCGCGCGCAGAGCTCCCACTTGAGGCCGGTCAGGAAGCCAGCGCCGCCCCTTCCGCGCAGACCCGACTTCTTCATCTCGTTCACGATCTGCTCGGGCGTCATCTCCAGGAGCGCCTTGGCAGCAGCCATGTACCCGTCGCGCGCGATGTATTCCTCGACCTTCTCCGCATCGATGAGGCTCCGGTTCCGGAGCGCACGCAGCACCTGATGCTTGAAGAACGGGATCTCGTTCATGACCGGGATCGTCTTCTTGTCCGCCGGCGGGGTATACAGGAACTTCTGGACCGGACGTCCCTTGATGAAATGTTCCTCGACCAGGTGCGGCACGTCCTCGGTCTTCACGAGCTGGTAGAAGATGTCCTCGGGGTAGACCACCATCACGGGGCCCTTGGCGCAGAACCCGTTGCACCCGGTCAGAACGATCTTGACCTCGCCCTGCAGATTCCGCTTGATGAGCTCGGTTTCGAGAGCGTCCTTTACCCTGAGCGATCCGTTTGCCACGCAGCCCGTTCCTGCGCAGATCATTATGTTCGAACGGTATGTCTTCTCCACGGTAACTCCATTCACCAGGTTAAACGGCCTGATCTGTTCAAACCGCTTGAACCGGATTTATTCAATACGTGGTCTCGTGCCCTGCCACCAGGGCGAATTCCTGGACCGGCTTGCCGCCCTTCACATGCTCGGCGTAGATCCTGCGCATCTTGTCCTCGGTGAGCGCGATGTATTTCACGGGCGGTTCCCCGGCAAGCTCGATGGTCGCCATGGGCTCCTGGCTGCAGAGCCCCGCGCAGCCGGAGGTCGTGACCGCAACGTCCTTGGCATCGGACTTCGCGATTTCCTCCATCACGGTGTTCATGATTGCCCGGGCGCCCGCCGCGATTCCGCACGTGCCCATATGGACCGTGATCTTGACCCGAAACCCGCCCTCGCGCAGTCCCTGGTGGTACTGCTCCTTGATCTTCTTTAAATCAGCGATCGTCAGTTTTGCCATGTGCCCACCTCATGAGAGATGCTCAATCCGCGTTCATAAGCTCTCACCGTCGGATGTCCCGCGGTGCTTCGCACGTCCTAATCGTACTTCTTCACGATCTCCATCACCTTGGTGGCGGCCACGTCGCCGTAGGTGTCCTGGCCGATCACGACGACCGGTGCGAGACCGCAGGCGCCCAGGCAGCGGACCGCTTCAAGGGAGTACTTCTTGTCCCTGGTGATTTCGCCCACCTCGATGTCCAGCTCTTCCTTGAGCTTCTCGATGATCTCTTCGCTCCGCTTGACGTAGCAGGCCGTGCCGAGGCAGACGCGGATCACGTGTTTGCCGCGCGGAACCAGGGTGAAGAAGGAATAGAAGGTGGCGACGCCGAAGACCACGCTCGGCGACATCTTCATGCCTTTCGCGATATAGCGCTGGACCACATGCGGCAGGTACCCGCAGACCTCCTGAGCCTGCTGCAGCACCGGGATGAGTGATCCGGGCTTGCTCTTGTACTTCTCGATGATCGCATCGATTTTTTTGTACTTCTCCGCGGTTATTTCGTCAACCGGGGCTGCGTTGTCCTGTGCAACAGCTTCATTACTCATCGTGTCCCTCTTCTTGTCGGCAGGAAAGTCTCCATCCCGTTTTCCCGGGACCGGCGTTCTCTGGTCTTGTTTCCCAAAACGTTTTGCACGTTACTCTTTGAGCCGGATGTTGTCGCGGAGCAGGTTCCGGATCGCGTTCAGCACCGCCGGATCGGAAATCGGGACCTTCTCGAGGTCCTGTTTGATCTCGCGGGTGTCGAACCGGAAGCTCCCCTCGGCGTCCCGCTCTTCATATATATAGTCCCGGTCGGGGTGGCCGGCTATCAGGGTCAGGATTGTTTCCGCCATATCCCCGATGCGGGGCCGGTCGACATGGTCCCAGCCGAAGCTCGCGGCCAGCCGTGTTCCCCTCCCCGGCGCGGATTTCATCGCCAGACTGCCGCCGGTCAATTCCGCTGCCTGGGACAGAAGCGGGATCCCCAGGCCGGTCTTTTTGTGCTTCGTGGTGAAGAACGGGTCCCGGACACGGGCAAGCGTTTCTGCGTCCATCCCCCGGCCGTCGTCGATGATCTCGATCCGGAGCAGGCCGCCCTCCCGGGCGATGTCTATTTCGATGATCGTTGCGTCGGCACGGAGCGAATTCTCGGCGATGTCCAGGATGTGAAGCGAAAGGTCATCCACGCCTCAGCACTCCGCCATCCTGCCGTCTTGTCGCCGAAGCGCCTTCTTGATCTCCCCGATCAAGACGCTCTCGACGGTCAGCCAGGTGAAGCGCTTCCCGATGTCATCGGGATGGTGCGCGTCGGAGCCGCTCATAACCGGAAACCTGCTGCAGTCCGGGAACCGCCTCTCAATTCCCTCCCGGG
>DATIZR010000025.1 GCA_035516965.1 Nitrospirota bacterium | reverse complement strand
GATGCTGTCCCTGCCAAAGAGCCCGTCGGCCAGGACGACCGGGGCCCCGCAGGACAGGTGGTTCAGGCCGTTCTGGTTCGCCACCTCAAGGTAGTCCAGCCCCACGATCCTGACCGTGTCCGTCACGAAGGGCTTCGCTCCTGCCTCCTGGACCGCTTCGACGACCTTGCGGAGCATGACCGGGGGGACGATCCGGAACGCGCCGTGCGACCCCCAGTGGGTCTTGATCGCGACCCATTCGTCCTTCGTGAAGCGCCCGGGTAAGTCCATCTTCGCGAGAAGCGTATCGAGCTTCCCCGGTACGCTGTGCGCGTAGTCCCATCTGAGCGTCCGGGCGGAAGAGAAATAGACAATGGACATCGTACACCTCATTGAATAGAAGCTTTGCCAAATTGCGGATTGCGGGCTTCACCTACAAGTGTGGAATAGACGATTAATCAACAGCAGTGCTGTTTTCTGGTTGAATCTTACACATGAACGAACCAAGTTCAGCCGCGGTGCGCCGTATGCTCCGTCGGTTGCAGCGCGATGTTGGACGTTATGTTCAAATTTTCGGAGTTCCCATGTCAGGCTTTCCTTTATGCAATTCCATTCGTGCTTTGCGGGCCAGTGCCTCGTATTGACTTCGAAACTGGTCTAATGATTCCTCTTCTAACTCTTCCAAATCCAGAAGTGCGTTGTGTGCGCCGTTTGTTGATCGGATCAACTCATCAAGTTTTATCTGTATAGCTTCTGTGTCGCGGTTTTGGGTGTTCTGGATCAAGAACACCATTAAGAATGTAATTATCGTTGTTGCTGTATTAATTATCAGCTGCCATGTATCGCTGAAGTGAAAAAGAGGGCCTGTTGCCAGCCATGCGATGATAACACCCACAGCCATGGCGAAAGTGAATGTTCGCCCTGTAATGCGCGACGCCCATTTGGCGAAGCGCGAAAACCAAATGCTCCTTTTCATCATAACAACGCCTCCTCAATATCTATTTGCCAACAGCTCGGCTGAGGGGCGAGGTTTTCGCGACCCTCTCGAGCCGAAAGGTTAGAATCATCGACTGGTTTCACGTCGTCTATTGAGGCGAAGGAACATACTTGAGTTTTTTTAACGCCGGGATGTCCTTCAATTTTGACCAAAGTGCCCTAAGATGGGTCTCAGCCCGAGATTCATTTAGAAGGAGAAAAGCCCTATCAAGGAGCTGAATATTCTTCTCGGGAATGAAAACTACGGCTGTTATTCGTTCCCTGAATTCCTTAGCACCGCGATAATTGTTGTCTGGATTCAATATTCCTATGACTGGTTTGCCATTCCAGTACTCTTGGAAATAGGGATTCTTTGTTCTTCCGAAAAGCACCATTCTATAGTCGTCAGCATCTAAATGTGAGAAATGGAAAGCAGAGCAATCAACTACAATGATCGAAAAAATACCGTCCGTTGGCTACGGAAATTTCTCAACTTTTTCGAGTATTTTTTCCTGCATTCTGATTGTTTGGGCTTCGGGTCTCAAGTGGGGGTTTTTATGACCACTTTCCAGTAAAACTGACCATTTCGATACACCCTCTATTTCAGTCTTAACGGGTGCTGATCCCTGCTTGAGTTGGTCGCTCATCTCGGGGCTGACCAGTTCGAAGCATAGACGAGTGCCATCGTTGTTGTCATGGACAAAATCGACGCTGGTCTTTGTGCTAGGACGGATATTGACTTCATAGTTTAGCTCCACACCGTTGGTCTCAAGCGTGTTAGCAAACAGAAGCTCGAACAGAAAAGACTGCGGGATAGGGTCCGTAATAGAGTTGAACAGACGAGAGTACCTTCCCAATCTGGTCAGCATGGCAATTATATCTTCGGTACGTTTGTCCATGGTTGCTGTTATCGTCTTATTTCATACCGGGACTAACCAGTATTTGATGGGACGGAAACCGCCCCGTCATTTCGGAAAATTTGTCGTTGGCGAGTTTAGCAAGAAAAATGCCCGTACTATATTTGTTACATTATGTCACGAATAATATGCCTGATTCATGGCGGTGTCAATAATTACGATGGGGTACGATGGGGTATTTTAAGGTATATGACGAACAGCGAGGTGAAGAATAGCGGTTGAAAATTAATGTTATTGCAAAGACTGGAAACTCCACAAGTTCAGGAAGGATTCGACTGCCATCCTGGTTTACTCTTATTTTTTAAATTTGTCTAATAAGTAGAGGATTGTTTTATCCAGATAACGATAGCTCATGAAAGATAAGAGTATACACACAATAAATCCAATAATTGCTCTGATCGGCGTTTCGGGTTTCAATAATATCGCTAGGCTCGGTCGTAGTGGATCATACCAAACAGTGACATTATTATTTCGGCTCAACTTTTCAACAACTACCTCGGCGTTCTTTCTAAGGATATATGAGTTACCGTCAAATCGCAGTCGTTGTCCTTGAAGAATGTTGCCACTCACGGAATAGTCATAGTTTACGGTCACGATATATGACCGTCCACTTCGCCTGGTTGAATCGGAATCAAAACCTAGCCTGAATTGAATATTCTTAATCTCTCCGGTTGTTGCAATCATCCTATTTGAAACTCGAAACTCATATAGAATTCCAATAGCTAACACAATAGCGGCTATTGCAAAGAACCCACTAAATAACTTACCCATTCAACCTCCAATAAAACTTGGCATGGGATAGCGGAGTTGAGGAAATTCCACCGAATTCAGATTGACATTTTAAGTGTTTCAAATAAGAGCAACCACAACGACTTCAGGCAGAACTATTCATCGCATTATCAATAAGCATTGGTTAGAAAGCTATTCCTTGTTTCTAATTGCCATAGAAAATTCATCAGAAGCAAAGGCATGAACTGCCTGGTTCAATGCTTTAGTCACTGCCTGATCAACAACTTTTGAATATTCTCCTCTTGCTCCAACCCAATTGACATTTTCCTGAGCCGCCTCAATGCGTTTTTCCCACACAACGGCCTGGTTAGCAGAAGAAACAGCATGAATCTTAATGTCCACTTTGTGCCCGACTTGCCCCGGATTAAAATCCATCCAGAACTCTAGAATTTCTCCGGTTACGACAGCATCGTAATTGGTCGGGTTCACACCGGGCGATTGTTGATCCTGCATGACCGCGTTGTATCCGGCAGCGCTTAGCGCTTCAGCAAAAAATACCGTCAGAACCACCTCGAGTCTAGCGCCCTCCTGTAGACCGACCCTCTTGCCGATCAAATCAAGATTATCTTTATTCCTCTTGTCAACAAACTGCATTACCAGAATTTTGCTTGGTCTTTTATTTGCTACATTATCAAGCGGATGATGGGTGATAGTAAGCTTCCGCATCGGGAGGGCGCATGCACTCATGAAAACGAGCATTAAGACTAATACTATGCTGAAGAGGATAATGTTCTTTCTTTGCAGTTGTGCCATATGCCTTTGGTCTCCGTGATTCTGTTCAGCGTTAGATCAATTTTCCAAGTGAAAGCATCTATTGAGAAGCAGGGAGCAATAGCAAGAATTCAAAATGAAGTGCTGATTGTTGCTAAAAATGAAAACTCCAATGTTTCAGGAAGAACCATGCACTGCATGTTTTAAGCGGTATACTCTTCGACTCAATCAGATCACGACCATGTTACTTAAACCTGATCCAACCGGCAATCTTGCTGACAACTTCCTTCTCCTGGCCGTTATAGCCGTGGTGCGCAAAAGCCTCGCACGGGTCGCCCCGGCTTTCACCCCCGGTGATCGTGATCAATTCCTTTCGCGGAGCTCCCGTCAGTTTTTTCATAAGAAACGGAACGTCCCGATAAGGACAATGATTGCAGCCGTCGTGCTCGTGGTGAACCACCAGAGTGGGAACAGCGATCTTCTCCAGCGGCATCTCCGGAACCGCGCGTTCCTTGTGATCCGTCAGGATGGTCGAGGTCAGGACCAGGCCGTCGGGACCGCCCTCAGCGACGCTCAATTGTGTGGCGATAAATGCGGCGGATTGCGTGCCCCTGCTCGTGCCGATCAACCAGACGGGCACGTTGTGTTGCTGCTTGAGCCACGCGATTACCGCCTTTATGTCGGCAACATGTTCGGGCTTTTGACGGAAACCGCCTGTGAATGCGAGGCGTTGACGATCGGAGGGCGCATCAACTACAGCCACCGCCAGTTCCTGTTCGGCGAATTGCTGCCGCGTCCGCACCAGGAAGTTGCCTTTTCCCCACGCCATCCCTCCGTCTTGCGATAGTTCCAGACCCCCATGCCCGCCGGGAAACAGGATGACAGCGGCCTTGGGATGCTCCGGTGCGAGGTAGAGAAATCGTTGCGTTATACCGGGGCGCGTCGGAATCGTTATGACCTTCTCAGGTGCCTGGCCTGATGAGACTTGCCACAACCCGAGCGATGCTGCAACGATAAGGATCGCGATGAAACGTCTCATAATATCCTCCTCATTATCAATGGAAAAGGGTTGTATTCCATCTTTATGTAAATACTGCGTGAGATATATACTCCTGTTACGAGAGCGTTCGCTGTAGACTTCAGAAAGAAGTAGACACTACAGAAACGCGTGAACCTGGCATGAGTGCAGAAAAAAATCCAGGGCGGCACAGAATATCTTCAGCCCGGCCGACCAGCCGCCGCGGTCACCGGGGAACGAAGCCGCTGACGCTGCCATCCTTGATGAACAGGGTGAGGAGTATGTCGTCCTTGGCGTCCTTAAACGTGATCTTCCAGACATAGACCACATAGTCCAGCTGGTTCAGCGTGGTCAGGAATCTTAAAGAATAGCCCTGTTGCAGCCTCGGCCCGAGCTGCCGGGCCAGGTCCTCGAACATCTTCGGCGTGAAACCGGCCTTGAACCTCTCGTCGCCGTCGGCCACGAACTTGTCGTACGATTTCGACTGGATCGCGTCAAGCATTTGCTTGAGCGTCGTATCGTACTGCCGCAGGGGGACCTGGGCCAACCCCGGTCCTGAAGCAGTGAAGATGGCAAGGGCAGGAAGGACGAGTGACAGGAAAAGAAACCTGACGGAGCTGCGAGAAAACGACGACATAGCGTGACTCCTTCCCTGATGAGCGGCGCGTAGCGGGTGTTGCTCGCTCAGCGCGACCTGCCGGCAAGCCGAAGCATCCAGCCGCAGCCGCCGGCAGAGGACGGTCTTCCCAGGCGATCAGCTCTTGTCCGCCGCGGGCAGATAGATGTGAAAGGTCGTTCCCTTGCCGACCTCGGACTCGACGGTGAGCAGACCGTCGTGTTTCTTGATCACGGAGTAGCTGACCGCGAGGCCCAGGCCGAGGCCCTTATTACTGTAGATGGTCTTGGTTGAATAATAGGGGTCGAAGATCTTCACCAGATCGTCCTCGGGGATCCCGGGTCCCGTATCACGGAACGATATCAGCAGGTACCTGCCTTCCCGCAGGGGAACACTGTCCCGCGCCGAAACGCCGAGATTGAATCCCCGGACCGTGAGCGTACCCCCCCGCGGCATTGCTTCTTTTGCATTGCTGACCAGATTGGCGACAGCCTGCCGCATTTGCCCCTCATCGACGGCAACGTCATAGAGGTTCTCGGGCAGGTAGACATCAAGCCGGATGCTGGAGCCCTTCATTACGCTGTCGATCGCATCGGTGATCACGCCCGACAGGGGCATTACCTCCCGGAAGGAATCTCCGCCCGTGGCAAAGGTGATCAGACGATTGCTGAGATTACTCGCTATTTCGCAGATCTTTTCCGCATCGTCCAGCTGGCGATAGGCCTTGTCGTCCGGCCGCAGCCGCAATTTGGCCAGGCTGATGTTTCCGAGGATGACTGTCAAGAGATTGTTGTAATCGTGGGCAATGCCGCCGGCGAGATAACCGATCGATTCGAGCATGCGGCCTTTCAGCCGTTCCTCCTCCCTTTTTTTCCGTTCGGTGATGTCTTCGAATACGGTCACGAACTTTCCCTTACTATGAGAAAAGACCTTGATGTGGAAGTGCTTCCGGAGGGGGGAGAAATAGGTTTCGAAGGCGTGGGGCTGTCCTGTCCTGACGACCTCGGCATATTCATCAAGGTAGGGAGGCAGGGTGCCGTACAGGGAACTGCCGAGAGCGCCGCCTGCCATCGCGGCGGATAGACCGGTGTGCGTTTCAAAGGCCGGATTGACCGCAATGATCCGGTAATCCACTGCTGCGCCGTGACCGTCAAAGACCATCTCATGCAGCGCGACCCCTTCGGTCATCGTTTCGAAAAGCGAGCGAAACGTGCTCTCGCTCTCAGGCAGGGCCTCTTCGGTCGTTTGTTTCCGCCTCAGCGAAGCGGTCATGGCATTGAAGGACGTAGAGAGCTCGCCCAGAAAATCGACCCCTTGATCCAGATCGCCCTGCGTTATCCGCTGCATCTGCCGGGCAAGGTGTCGAAGGTTCGCGTGGAGCTGCTTGAACTGCGAGACGAGGAAGTTGCCCGGAGGCGCGTCGACCTCGAAGCGTCCCTCGGAAAGCCCCAGGAGATAGGGGCGGGCTTCGGCGAATGCCCTGATGAGGCCGTTCATGCTTTCGCAGAGCTTCATCTCATCGCCTTCGCTGCCGGAGCAGTTTATCTCCCTCGGGAGATCGCCTGCCAGCAGCTGTTGGATCGCCGCGGCTATTCTGGCCTGAGTTGTCGGGTCCTGCTTCATGTTCGAGTCCCATGCTTTGACGGCCGCCATGAACTGCAGGCTGCAATAGCCCAAAGGCGGGCGTTTCATTCCGAATTCTCTTTTTCTCCACTACCCCTGTCCAGGGTCAAGCTGTGCCGGTACACTTCCTTTTTGGGCAGCCCGAGTTCCTCCGCTGCCGCGGCGACCGCTTCCTTCCTGCTCAAGCCCCGGTGGAGCATGAGGTTCCTGAGGTATTGGGCCGCATCGATATCACCGGTCATCGGCTCGGCGGAAGCGCCGCGCACGATGACGGTGAACTCCCCCTTGAGGGTTCCCGTATGCAGCCGTTCCAGGATCACTTTGAGGGTTCCCCGGGTCGTCTCCTCGTGGATCTTGGTCAACTCCCGCGTCATGACCGCGCCCCGGTCGCCGAACGCTTCGAGCATGTCTTCGACAGTCCTGACGATCTTGTGCGGGGCCTCGTAGAAGATGATCGTCCGCGGTTCCGCTGCGAGCTCCTGGAGCCGTTTTCTGCGCGCCGCCTGCTTGGACGGGAGAAACCCCTCGAAGACGAACCGGTCCGTGGGCAGGCCGGATATTGAAAGGGCGGCGATGGCGGCCGTGGCGCCGGGGATGGGGACCACGGGGACCTTCTGATCGATGGCGAGGTTGATCAGGAAGTGGCCGGGATCCGAGATGCCCGGCGTGCCCGCATCGGATACGAGGGCGATGTTCTTGCCCTCCAGCAGCCGGGCGACGAGGATGGGCGCCTTTTCCTCCTTGTTATGATCATGGTAGCTCGTGAGCTGGCTCGAAAGGTGATGCCGGTCGAGGAGATGCCTCGTATGACGCGTGTCCTCAGCGGCGATGAGGTCCACTTCCTTCAGGACCCGGATCGCCCGGAGGGTGATGTCCTCGAGGTTGCCGATCGGGGTGGCGACTATGTAGAGGGTGCCTGTTGGCATGATGTGGATTTTTTGCAGAGCCTGAAAACCTTATCTCTCGCGGAGGCGCAGAGAACGCAGAGGAAACCTGAAAACAGGTTTTCACTCTGACCCACGGAAAATACCGAACGAAAGCAACGACAAAATCTCTTTGGGTTTTAACACTCGACTTAAAGCCTTTGATTTTCTCTGCGCCCTCTGCGCCTCTGCGAGAAACCCGCCTTAATAGCTCTTATACCGATTGGTGATCGGGAACCGGCGGTCCTTCCCAAGGCCGCGCGGGGTGATCTTGACCCCGGGAGGCGCCTGGCGGCGCTTGTATTCGCTGGAATCCACCAGCCTGATCACGCGTTCGACGGTTTTCCGGTCGAAGCCCATGTTGAGCATTTCGTCGAATTCCTTGTCGTCCTCCACATAGGCCTTCAGGATCGGATCGAGAACATCATATTCGGGCAGCGAGTCGCTGTCCTTCTGGTTCGGCCTGAGTTCGGCTGTCGGGGCCTTGACCAGAACGTTCCGGGGAATGAGCGTATCGCCCGCAGAGCGGTTGATGAACCGGCAGATCTCGTAGACCATGGTCTTCGGAACGTCCTTGATCACGGCGAAGCCTCCCGCCATGTCCCCGTAGAGCGTGGCATAGCCCGTGGACATCTCGCTCTTGTTGCCGGTGGTGAGCACGAGCCACCCGAACTTGTTCGAGAGCGCCATCAGGATGTTGCCTCGTGTCCTGGCCTGGAGGTTCTCCTCGGTCGTGTCGGACTTTGTCCTCGCGAAGGCGCCCCGCAGCGTATTGAGATAGGCGCTGAAGGGCTGGTGGATCGGGATGGTGAGCATCGGGATGCCCAGGTTGCGCGCGAGAATCGTTGCGTCCTTCAGGCTCGCCGGGGAGCTGTACGGGGACGGCATGAACACGCCGTGCACGTTCTCTTTGCCCACGGCCGTAACGGCCACCGCCGCCACCAGGGACGAATCGATGCCGCCCGAAAGGCCGATGACCACCTGCCTGAACCCCGTTTTCTCGATATAATCGCGGGTGCCGAGCACGAGCGCGCGGTACACTTCCTCGACCAGGGGAAAGGGCTTTGCCCGGCGTGCGGGGGGGAGCGCTTTCTTCTTTCCCGGGGCTTTTGACGAAATGACCAGGGAATCGATAAAGTCGCGCTGCCCGACCGGGATCGCGCTGTTGGTGAGGTCCGCCCCCGAACGGGCCGGACCCGGAAGCCGTATATCATGGGTGACCAGGTCTTCCTCGAACTGCTTGCCCGCGGCCAGCGTTCTGCCTTTCGGGTCTATGATCAGGCTGTATCCGTCGAACACGAGCTCATCCTGGCCTCCCACGGCATTGGCATACACTACGAAGACGCCGTTTTCCCGTGCACGGTCGGCGAGCATCGCGATCCGCTCCCTGCCCTTGCCCTTGTGATAGGGCGAGGCATTGATGGTGATGATGACCTCGGCGCCCGCGAGCGCCTGGATCCGGGCCGGCCCGTCGGCGTACCAGATGTCCTCGCAGACGTTGACGCCGATGTTCACGCCATGGACGGCGATGACCGGGAACCGCCTGCCGGGCCTGAAATAGCGATACTCATCGAAGACGCCGTAGTTGGGAAGCAGCATCTTGTGATAGACGTGGACCAGCTTGCCGTTGTGCAGGACCGCGGCAGCGTCGAAGAGGCAATCATTGGCGTCCACGAACCCCACGATCGCGGTGATGCCGCGCGTTGCCTTCGCGATCTCCCCGAGCGTGCGCAGGTTGTCCTTCACGAACTGCGGCTTCAACAGGAGGTCTTCCGGAGGATAGCCCGTGACCGCGAGCTCGGTGAAAACAACGATATCTGCCCCGAGCTTTCGTGCCCGGCCGATAGAGTCGATGATCTTGTCCCGGTTGCCGGAGAGGTCGCCGACGGTGGGGTTGATCTGGGCCATGGATATGCGGATCGTTCTCATCTCATTCTCGCTAAAAAATACAAAGGCATAAATAAATCAAGGTCGGTCTCTCGCGGAGGCGCAGTGGACGCAGAGAAAACCGAAATATAAGATTCCTGCTGTTAAAAGCCGTTGGCAATCCGGGTTATCCCGTTCCTGATCAGCTCTTCATTAAAGTTGATCAGGAGTCCGAGTTTCTTTCCCGTTATTTTCAGATAGGTCAACAGCTGCTTCTTATGCACGGGAATAATCGTTTCTACTGATTTCAACTCAATGATTACCAGATCTTCAACAATCATATCGGCACGAAAGCCGAGGTCTATTTTTAACCCATCATATAAGACCGGGATCCCAACTTGCCTCTCACATCTCATCCCCTTTTTCTCGAGGTCGTGCGACAGGATCTCCTCATAAACTGATTCAAGCAGTCCCGGTCCCAGGAGCTTATGTATCTTTACACAACAGTCAACAACAACGCCGGTAATGTCATTTTCTGTCATTGCTGTTCTCTGCGTCCTCTGCGCCTCTGCGAGAAATCCGGTTCCCGTATTGGTTCTTTGCTTCTTCCATCACCTGCTTCAACGGAAGATCCTTCTCCTCCGCGATCCTGCGGCAGTCCTCGTACTCCGGCGTTGCGGTCAGGACCTCATCGCCTTGCCTGCTGATCTTGAAGCGCACTTTCCCGTGCGTTGTCTCGACCTCGGCGATCTCGCGGGTCAGCTTCCTCCTGCCGACTTCCTGGACCCGGACGCCGATGCTCGTGGTTTCGCGGAAGATCGTGTCAACCACGCCGTCCGCATTGGCCGGGGCCGTCAGGACCGACAGGAGGACCGCCGGCCTGCCCTTTTTCATGATGACCGGGGTCAGGTAAGCATCCTGCGCGCCCTGTCGCATCAGCGTCTCGATCAGATGCTCGTAGATCTGGGGGTTCATGTCGTCAATGTTCGTCTCGATCACGATCGACGAGTCCTCCTCGTATGCAGCGGCGGGCTCCCCGATGATCAGCCTGAGCACGTTGGGCTGGCCCGGTACTTCCTTGCCTCCGGCCCCCTGCGCGATGCGCTGTATTCTCATTCGCGGCAGTGCGCCGAAAGACGAGCAGAGCGTGCTCAGAATGGCCGCGCCCGTCGGCGTCGTGAGCTCGAAAGGGATGGAGGACCCGTACGCCGGGACTCCCCTCAAGAGCTCGGCCGTGGCGGGCGCGGGCACCGGAAGGACGCCATGGACCGTTGCGATCGTGCCGGAGCCGAGGTTGACCGCAGATGCCTGGATCCGCCTGATCCCGAGCCGGTCGAGCCCGGTCACGGAGCCGACGATATCCACGATCGCATCGACTGCGCCGACCTCGTGGAAATGGACGCGGTCCGGCGTGGTGCCGTGCACCGTGGCCTCCGCTTCGGCGAGGCGTTCGAAGACGGCGACGCTCTTCCGCTTGACCGCGGCCGGGAGGGAAGACCGCTCTATGATCTTCCTGATGTCTTCGAGATGACGGGCGGGCTGCTCCTGCTGATCGAGGCATACATGCACCTTGGTCGCAGCGATGCCCGCGCGGGTCACCTTGAGCGAGGTGATCTCGTAGCCCGGAAGGTCAAGCTTTTCCAGATCAGCGCGCAGGTCCTCGATCGCAACGCCCGCGTCCACGACCGCGCCGAGGACCATGTCGCCGGATATGCCGGAAAAGCAGTCGAAGTAGGCAAAGGTCATATCAAAAACCCGTTTTCTCGCGGGGGCGCGGAGTCCGCAGAGGAATAAACAAAGAATATATCATGAGAAAAGGATCGCCTTACCGTTGTTTGGTCCCGCTTTCTCTGCGCCTTTGCGTCTCCGCGAGAGGCAGAGCTTTTATGTTGTTTCTCCGAGCAGGTTTATCCGGTGCGCCAGCACGCCCGCGCCGAAGCCGTTGTCGATGTTCATCACCGCGACGCCGGAGGCGCAGGAGTTGAGCATGGTCAGGAGGGGGGCAAGGCCCTGGAACCCGGCGCCGTACCCGATGCTCGTGGGCACGGCGATGACGGGCTTGTCCACGAGCCCTCCCACCACGGAGGGCAGGGCGCCGTCCATGCCGGCGACCACGACGATCACGCGGGCAGCGTCGAGGTCCTCGCGCTTGCTCAGGACCCGGTGGATGCCTGCGACGCCCACGTCATACACGGTCCGGACGGAGCTGCCGAGCATCCCCGCCGTCACCGCCGCCTCCTCCGCAACGGGGATGTCCGAGGTTCCCGCGGTCAGCACGAGGATGACGCCGCGCGTCGTTTTCTTCTTTTTGTCCCTGACGACGATCGAGCGCGATGCCGGGTGATATTCGGCGCGGCGGTCTAGCTTTCTGATCGCCCGGTACATGCTTTCCGACGCCCGGGTTGCGAGGACCTCGCTCCCCGCCTTGAGCATCCGCTTCGCGATGCCGGCGACCTGATCGAGCGTCTTTCCTTCGCAGTAGATGACCTCGGGCATGCCGTGCCGCAGTTGACGGTGATGGTCGATATGGGCGTAGGTCACGTCCTCGAAGGGCAGGTGGCGGAGGCGCGTGAGGGCCCTGTCGACATCGACTTTGCCGTCGCGTACGCTTTGCAGGAGTTTCAAGAGGTCAATTCTGTTCATTGTTCGGGAAGGGAGCGCCGGAATGCTCCGGACCGCATCAAACGCTGATCAGCTGACGTCCCCGGGCTGCCGGTTCCGTCGCATGCGCCGCGCATCGCCGCATTCGCTGATCGCCTCCAGGGCGAGTTCCCTCTTCTTCGGGAACTGGTGCGACCGCTGCTCCTTGAGGAACCGATGGAGATAATGGACGCCTTGGCCGCACCGCCTCATATCCGTGAGCGTCATGCCCGTATGGAAAAGCATCATCGGGTTGCGCGGCCTGAGCCGCTCCACAAAATGAAGTTCCTTCAAGGCCTCTTCGTTCCGGCCGCGCGTTCTGAGCAGTACTGCCAGTCTCATATGAGTAACCGGGTTCGAAGGGGAGAGCTCGATTGCCGCCCGGAGCTCCCGCTCGGCGGCCTCAAAGTTCCCATTTCTTTCCTGGATGGACGCGAGAAGGATGCGTGCCTGCTGATTCCGGGGATTCGCGGCAATGGCCTGCTGCAGGATGACGGAGGACTTGTCGAGGTCAGCCTGCGGGACCACGCTGCCGCCCTGGTCGGCCTCCATGAGTTTAGGACCGATATTGATCCAGACGGTCCTGGTGTCGTTGTTGGCTTCCTCCTGGGAAAGGACCGTGTCAAGCTTCTTCCGGGTCTCTGAGGCCTTCGTCCTGTCCTTCTCCGCGGCAAGCTGTTTCACGAGCGTGTCGCGCTCTTTCCTGAGATCATTGCTTTCCTGAGCGGAGGCGGTGAGCTGCTCCTTCAGGTCCTCGTTCTCCCGGTAGCGGTCGATAGCCTTTGCGACCGCATCGGTATCGATGGCGCACCGCGCCTTGATGTAGACCTCAAGGTGGTCCACGGTCCCCCGCGTTTCGTCGGCGACGACCTGCGTCTGTACGATGCCCGCGGTATACGCCTTCACCTCGTCTTTCGAGAGCTCGTAGTTCCTGACCACGGTGAGGCTCTCCACGTACGTCCCGGCAAGCTCGAGCGCCTTGCGCTGCGCCTCCTGTGTTGCGACCCGGCGCGCATTGACCTTGCTGTCGTTGTCACCCAGCGCGTAGGTATAGTCGGCATCAATTACCTTGATCTCGGCAAGAGCAACACCGTTCCCCAGGGAAGCGGGCATCAGCAAAAGGCCGGTGAACAGGATCACGGTCGCATTCCGCATTGAAATCATTCTCCCTTGAGCTCGCGGTTCATCAGGTCCTTTACGGCCTGCTTCGGGTCCTTGCCCTCATACAGGAGCTGATAGACCTCGTCCACGATCGGCATGGGCACCGAGTGCTTCTTTGCGAGGTCGCGGGCAGCCCGGGCGGTCTTGACCCCTTCGGCCACGGTCTTCAGGCCGCTCATGATGTTGTCCAATTTCTCGCCCCGGCCCAGGCGAGAACCGAGCGTCCGGTTCCGGGAGAGGCCTCCCGTGCAGGTGAGCACCAGGTCGCCCATGCCGGCAAGGCCGGAAAAGGTCTGGAGGCTCGCGCCCATGGCAATGCCGAGCCGCGCCATCTCGGCCAGCCCGCGCGTGAGCAGGGCCGCCATCGTGTTGTATCCGTAGCCCATTCCCTCGAGCACGCCGGCGGCGATGGCCACCACGTTCTTGAGCGAACCGGCCAGCTCCACGCCGATCACGTCGGGATTGGTATACACGCGGAAGGTGCCGCTGCTGAAGACCTCCTGGACCCGTTTCCCGGTTTCCGGGTCGTAGCAGGCCAGGGCGACAGCGGTCGGGTATTTCTGGGCCACTTCCCTGGCGAAGCTCGGGCCGGACAGGAAGCAGAGCCGGTTATGGAACCCTTTTGGCAGCACGTCCCTGAACACTTCCGAGAGCGGCATGAGGGTCTCGATCTCGATGCCCTTCGAGGCGCTCACGATGATGGTATCGCTCCTGAGGAAAGGGACCATCTGCTTCGTTACCGCGCGCACGGTGTGCGAAGGGGCCACGGAAAGGATGAGAGATTTGTCCCGAGCAGCGGTCTCCATGGACGAGGCAACGGTGACGGAGGAGGGCAGCGTGAACCCCGGGAGATAGACCCTGTTCTCGCGCGTGCGCTGCGTCTCCTCGGCAAGGTCCTTCTCGTACATCCAGAGGGTGACCTCATGCCCCTTGTCCGCCAGCAGCATGGAAAGTGCCGTGCCCCACGCGCCAGCGCCGATGACACCGATTTTCTCAGTCATAATGGGCCATTATAATGGTTGCGCGATGGGGTGTCAAAAGGTTTGTGCTGCGCCAATCCCGCCGGTTCGGGGTGAAGGTGGGGGCCGTGAACGCTTTTCTGGCGCTGTTCAGCCGCGACCCTCGAGGATGGTGAGATATGTCTCAAGCATAGACACGGGCGGTCATTTCTCGAGGATCGGCTTCTCCTTCAGCCAACTCGATTAGGGGATCAACGCGCGTCGGACTCGACCCGCTGGTTGGTGTGCCTGATTAGCCGTGAGACGTTTCGGCATGAAGTTTCAAGCCGAGAGCATCCATGACCTTGAGGATGGTGTCGAAACCAGGACTGCGCTCGCCAGAAAGCGCTTTATAAAGACTCTCGCGGGACAAACCTGCATCGCGCGCGACCTGCGCCATACCCTTTGCTCGGGCGATGTCGCCCAGCGCCTTGGCGATGAAGGCCGCATCGCCGTTGGCCTCCTCAAAACATGCCTCAAGATAAGCGGCCATTTCTTCAGGGTTACGAAGATGCTCTGCAACGTCATAGCGAGTCGTTTTGGTTTTAGCTTTGGTCTTGCTCATAATACCCTCCTACAAATTGCGCGCCAAACGCATTGCTGTCTTTATATCAGTGGTCTGAGTTCGCTTATCACCACCGGCCAATAGAATAATCAATGTTCGTCCCCGCATTGTGTAATACACTCTATATCCGGGGCCATAGTCGATCCGCATTTCCGAGACGCCTTCGCCAATCGGCTTTACATCTCCCGGATTACCGGCAGCCAGGCGTTCGACACGTGCCAAGACGCGTGCACGTGCTTTTATGTCGCGCAGGCCGTCCAACCATTTAGCATAGATGTCAGTTTTGCGGATTTCGAGCATAGTTCTATTGTAGCCAATGGGCTACACACTGTCAATGCTTTTAATAAGGCGAGGTCGCATGTTACCCAGAGGCAGGCAAGATAATTAGGGCAATGAAAATCGTAAAGGACACAGCAAATATCCAGAACCAGGTTCCTATTTTCCCATTTTGTCGTCGAGTGATCTCAACATAGTGACGAATATGACTAATCCCGGCGGTAAGCCGCAGCGGCGCCAGAACAACGCCGGCTCTACCGCCTTGTCGTGCAGATTAATTTCTTTGATTTTTTAGTTTATTTTAGTTTTTAACCTAGTCGACCCCTCAAGTCATCGAGACCGTTAGCGAGAAAAAGCGATAGCTTCATGTCTTTTTACTTTTGTGTACTTTCGCTCGAGTACCCGGAGGCGCTTTCTTCTTCAATTTGGCACGATTGCAATCAGCAGCGGCACGGACGAGATTTTTGAGAGCATGCTCATTAATCTTATCGCCCTCGAAAAAATCGATCCCTCGTCTCGCGTTGCCTTCAAGGCCCGCGTTGAAGAGCTTGTCAGGATCTGGGAGGCTAGCCCCGTGGGCAAAGGTAAGCTTCACCTTCTCTTTGTGGGCGTTGGCGACCGCGATTATTCCGTCGTGAGACCACACTGGGCTTCCCATCCACTTCCATTCCTCGATGATCTCCCGGTCGGCCTCAAGGATGCTCTTGCGGATGCCGGCGAACGTTTTGCCACGCCAGTCTGTGAGTTTTGCGATCAGCTGGTCAATACGTTTCGATGAATTCATTAGGCTCTTTATGCCTTCCTTTTCAGTTTTTTATCGAGTAGCTTTTAAATTATCCTTTTCTTTGCCTTGGGGCAGCACAACACACGGGTCACGCGCCTCTTTTGCGCGTCGGTCTCGACCCGATCGTTAGTTATCATTTGAGAATCTGTTCCACTTCTCAATTAGCGGCTCGAGTTCCACCGATTCATCTTCATCATAGCCGTAGCGCTCTGACATACTCTTTCAAATGCTTCATTAACATGAGACCGTGTTGCGTTCTTTAATGTTGAACAGCGCATTGGTAACCGGTCGGAACTCAATTGCTGAGGAAGATATACTGTTTCAACAAATCGACTTTTCCAAGAGTATAGTCAAAAGGCAGCACGCGGGGAATTTGATATATCGGATTGACCCTCTTTTGGAGTTCCGCGAGCACAGGCATCGGCAGGAGAAAATGGTTCAGGATAACCTTGGCCGGAACTACGAATATCCTGCTGTCACGGACCTCCAGACGGAGCGCTGCATACCCTTCAAAACGATCGTTTACCATGAACTTTTCGACGAGCTTTCTGTCTTTCGGTGGTATCGTATTGGCCTGAACACTGAACTCCAATTCAATATACGGGGGGTTGAATTTGATCAGAAATTTGTCGTAGTGAAAGTTCAGCCTCCTCGCCGTCCTTATGAATTCATTTTTTATCGTTTGTTCCGAAACCAATATTTTGACGGCAAAATCCGAATAAGAAGTAATTTTAACGGTGTTTGCATTTCTTAATGCCTTGAAATCGATCTTCGGATTGGTATACTGCGCGGTGACGTAGTCGACCGGGACACCGTTTATCGGGATCCATACGAATTTCATGAACAAGGACTTCAGGTCCCCGCCTTTATCGTCCCCGGTGTTCGTTTTAATCTCTATTCGCTCACACTTCACCGTTTTTCTCAGTGCTTTCGCAAGCTCACCGTCAAGCGATTCCCGGGAATAGAGCATGGACGCGCCAGATAAAAGTACGATTACAGCCGCCAAGGCCGTAATCAAGCAAGAACGGACGAGATAATTGACAAATCTATTTTTGAAAAAGTTTGCCGTCTTCAATATAGAGGTCCTTTGCGCTATAGCGTTTGGGATTCGGCACGCTGATGCGATAGTGGCCGGCGCCGTTGGTCTCGGACAGGGTGTACACGTACGGTGTACCGCTCGCGGGATCGTTGCCGATACGATCAAGAAACGCAGGCTGGAGTTGTTCTAATTTCCGGGGGTATTCCATATTAACGACGAAGTAGGCCTCGACGGCTTTTGAAAGGTTCTGCAACTCCGCCTGTACCTGTTCTCGGGACGTAGCGTACGTCTGTTTCGGTGGTTCATAGTTGTTGACGCCCCCTTTCCAGTAAAGGACGGCAACATAACCAAGGATAATCGCTGCAATGACGAGCAGGATGGAAAAAAATACGATGAGTTTTTTCTTTCGCATAGGCGGATTTCCTCTCTCATGGTGTCATCCCGAGGCTCAGGGTCAGGTCTACTTTCATGTCATTTCAACCATAGTTGTCGGCAGAAAAGGCTAAATGACAACTAAGTAGACCCTATGAAGTTTTTTGTACTTGCATACCGGGTGCATACCGGGTCGGACCACGCTAAGTCACTGACCTTCAAGCCGTATCGTTCCAAAAATAGCTGTTTTGAGGCCTTAGAACTTCATTTTCATGGCCTAAATTGACCGTATAAAGCACGGGCGATTCTCTCAGCTCATAGGAGCCATCCGAGCCAATCACCTCACGACCATGCCCCCTTATCCCGAGCTTCGCCTGCGTTGCGAAAACGAAAGCCTCGCTACCCACCGCAATGCTCTGTGTCCATCTTTCTTCTCGGCGAAGCCCCCCGGTTTTGAGCGCTTGATCGATCCAACCCCGGCGAGCTGAGGCAAGCTCAGTCAGGGATTCGAGACCCAGGAGTTCTTTCAGTGCATCACGGTCGATAATGGCATATCGCTGCGGCGGTGCCTGTATCTCGTTGTATCCGCCATGGGGCCATTCCGAGGGAGGCTTCACCATGCCGGCGCGAACCATGTTCAAATCCATGTACACCAGGCAGCGGACAAGATGCTGGCCCGTTTCAACTCCTGTCGCATGATACCGGTCTTCCCAGTATGCGCCGCTGCGGTCCTTCCGGAGATTGAACTCCTGAGCCGTTCGGCCAGCAATGAGCTGTATGGAAGCAGGGATGACATCTCGATTGCCATTGTCGCGCACCAACAGATGGATATGGTTCGACGTTACCGTATAATTTAGCACGCTCAAGCCGTAGCGCTTCCTCGCTTCAAAGAGCCACTGCAGCCAACGCCGACGGTCCTTGGCGAATTTGAGGAGGAACTCCTTCTTGTGGCAACGATGGGTAATGTGCCAGACATACCCGGGGATGTAATGTCGATTTGCTCGCGGCATTTCCCTCCTCGTCTTACTTGCCCCTTTCCATCGTCAAAAAAAGCAGTTTAAGCCCTCTTTTCAGGCCGTTTTGTCAGTTTTCTGTTTGCGTTTCAGCTGGTTGTCTTGGTTCGACCCGGATATGACCTTTGACTGCCTGGTTCTTCGCCCGAGCTTCGCGAGGGCGAATGGCAGTCGGGCGACTTACCGCCGCGATTCTTTCCCGAGCGAAGCGAGGGGAAGAACGACTTGTTAGTGTTTCTCGGTGTCCAACTTTGACTGCATTACTTGGTTGTTTGGAATGTTGGTTCCGAGTAATAAGCTATTTTGTCTCCTGCCTTATTGTACGCATCGACGTTCCAACGGTAAAGGGTTGACGGCTCAACGTCTTTTTCAAAGGAATATAGTGGCGTGGTAACAACGGCGCGTCCAAAACATCTTGGTTTGTCACAAGACCAGCTAACGGAATATTGATTTGCATCTGGCACTGGCTCCCAGCGCAATATCGGTCGTTTCTCCGATACGATGCTTTTACTTAATGGTGACAGTACTGTCATTTTTATATAGTGGGTAATTTCATGGTCTTCAGTTTTTGCCTTTCCATCGTTCTTGATATAAATATGGGGACCATATGCGCCCCAATACTTTTCATCTCCACAACAGACTTCTTTTGGATTAAGTGAAGAAGTAATTTCATACTCTCCTGGTTCCAAATCTGCTTGAATGCGGTATTGGTCACCATGCATAACTTCAACGGTCTGCTGCGGCTGTGTAGATGTAATTCCATTTTTTAATTCTCTTATTGATACGTACACAGGATATTGAGGTTCAGCTGTAAAGCGGATGGAACCGCTATGACTATATACGAATTTGCTGCCATGAGAAGAAGAAGGCAGTTTAACGGTCTTAGAAGGCGTTGTGAACCATAAAAATAAATCTCTATCAATCATCGCTACAAGAGTTGGAATTACCCACACGACAACAACGATAGCTATCATTATTGTCATCAGCTTTTTATTAGAACCTATCTCAAAATCGCTTGAGCAGGATGCAAATGGATGCTAGCTGCACGAAGCCGAGAAAGTTCGTCATGTAGTATTCCCAGCGAACGACGAGACGACGTTGCCAATGAAGCCAAGACCAGAATCTTTCAACAAGC